>DAOLLE010000115.1:0-8194 GCA_035331205.1 Burkholderiaceae bacterium | reverse complement strand
ACGCAGTAGCCGGCCACGTGCTGCAGCGCCTCGGCCTCGGAGACGCAGCGTGCCGTCGTGCCGATCACCACGCCGAGCTCGACCTCCCAGTCGCCCTTGGTGGCATCGGCGGGCAGCACCACCGGGTCATTGCAGCCGATGACCGCGCTGGTGTGCTTGGTGAAGAGCACCGGCTCGGTGGGCAGGGCCATCTTGGACTCGGCCGCGTGGCTGGCGTAGTTCAGCCCGACGCAGAGGAACTTGCCCATGCCGCGCCAGGGCGGGGCGAGGCGGCCGGGGGCGTCGACCAGCGGCAAGGACGCGACGTCCAGCGCGCGCAGCGCAGCCAGGCCGGCGGGGCGCAGCGTGTCGGCGGTGATGTCGGGCAGCACGCCGCCCAGGTCGCGCACGTGGCCCTCGGCGTCGAGCAGGCCGGGTCGTTCCGCGCCCTTGGGGCCGTAGCGCAGCAGTTTCATGGCAGGACTCCTGGTGGGTTCGGGCTCATTCGAGGCTGATGTTGCCGCGCTGGACCAGGGCCTCGTAGACCTTGGATTTGGCGTCGGCCTGCTTGACGATGTCCTCGGGCGACCAGTTCAAGGTGTCGAAGGCGAAGGCGTCGAAGCGGGCCTTGACCTCGGGGTCGGCCACCGCGTGGGCGACGTCGGCATTGATCTTGGCGCGCAAGGCCGGGGCCAGGCCACGCGGCGTCACCAGCACGACGAAGGAGCTGACGTCGAAGCCGGCCGGCCCGCCTGCCTCGCCGACGGTGGGCACTTCGGGCAGCTGCGGCAGGCGCTTGGGCGCCGCCACCGCGAGGTAGCGCAGCTTGCCCGCCTTGTAGACGCCCTGGCTGGAGGGGATCGACGCCCAGGCCCAGGCCAGCTCGCCGCTGGCCACGGTGCCGTAGAGCTGGCCGATGTCGCGGAAAGCGACGTGCGACATCTTGGTGCCGGTGGCTTCCTCGAGCTGTTCACCGCCCAGGTGGCCGGGGCTGCCCACGCCCCAGGAGCCGTAGCTCAGCTTGCCGGGCGCTGCCTTGGCCGCGCCAACCAGGTCGCCCAGCGTCTTGTAGGGGCCCGACGAGGAGACGGTGACCAGGAAGGGCGTGCGGTAGAGGATGGCCACCGGCTCGAAGGTTTGCAGCGTCACGAAGCCGCGCTGCTTGTACAGGTGGGGCAGGGCGGCGAGGTGCTCGCTGTTGAGCTGAAGCAGGGTGTAGCCGTCGGTGGCCACCCGCCGGGCGGCTTCGATCGCGATGAAGCCGCCGCCACCGGGCTTGTTGTCGACGACGACGCGCTGGTTCCAGACTTTGCCGAGCTTGTCGGCGATCAGCCGCAGCACCGCATCCGGCCCGCTGCCGGGTGCGAAGGGCGTGATCAAGGTGACCGGCCGGTTCGGAAAGTCCACCGCGGACTGTGCCCCGGCGGCCGGTGCGAACAGGGCGCTGCCCAACGCAGCCGCGAGGGCAAGGAGGTCACGCAGGTGGCTGCGGCGGGTTGAGGAGGGGGTCATGGTGGGGCGTGGTGGAAAAGGCAGGTGCGCGGGCCCAGGCGCCGTCGCGGGCACGGACGCAGGCGTGCCGGCGGTCCGGTGGCGGATTCTAGGGAGGCGATCCGCATGCTGACGAGTTGGTGCGGACCCGCAGTCCGCGCGGCGCTCAGCGCGTTTGCCGGCAACTCGGGCACAGGGTGTAGAGCACCTGGACTTTGGGGTCAATGGCTGCAGACGCCTCGCTCCATCGCCCCTGCGGCGTGCGTTCACCCAGTCGCAGGCACATGCTGCAGCGCCACAGCCGGCGATCGCTGCCAAAGGTCATCGGCTGTGCGGCATAGCGGCTCGACCTTGGGCTGGACTTGAGCAGGCGGTGCTCGACGCGCACCTGGTCGTTCGGGAGTGGCTGCAGGTGCATCTCCATCTCGCGCAGCAGGTCCGGCGTGTCGCAGCGGTAAGGCAGGTTGCGTGGCCGATGCGACAGGCGGCAGGACTGGAGCAGGGCCTCCATGTACATGCGGGTCATGTCGTCGGCGATGAACCGGCTCAGTGGCCGGCCGATCACACCGTCGCGCAGGCTGCCGGAGCGGGCCCCGCCGAGCAGGGCGACCTGGTCCCATTCGGGGCAGAGGTCGACGATGCGGTCTTGTGCGTCGATCAGGTACCAGCTGGCAATGGGTTCGGCCTTGGCGCCGTGGCCGTTCGGCGGGCCGGCGGTATCGGTCACGGGTGCTCCGGGATGGCGACGGCTGCGGCCTTGGCGATCGACGCAGCGGTGGCCTTGACCTCGACTTGCTGCAGCCAGGCGGCAAAGTCATTCGCGGGCATGGGCCGGGCAACCTCGTAGCCCTGCAGCGTCAAGCTCATCGCGCGGCTGGCTTGCACCCGCTGGAAGTGCTGCACCTGCTCGGAGGTTTCCACCCCTTCGGCCACCAGCCGAAGCCCGAGGGAGCTGCCCAGGCCGATGATGGCGTCCACGATCTCCCGGTCGTCGCGTTGATCCAGCACGCCGTGCACGAAGCTGCGGTCGATCTTCAGCTCATCGAGCGGTAGGGCCCGCAGGGCCGCCAGCGACGAATAGCCGGTCCCGAAGTCGTCCAGCGAGAACTGCACCCCCATCTGGTCGACGCGGCGCAGCAGATGTGTCAGGTCGTCGCCGCTTTGCAGCAGCGCGCTTTCCGTGATCTCCAGCACCAGCCATTCACCGGGCACGCCATTCAGGACCAGGACCTGCTGCAGCTTCTCGGCGAAGTTGCGGTCTCTGAGTTGCCGTGGCGAGATGTTCACCGACATGCGGGGCACCGTCAGCCCGGCGCGTCGCCAGGCGGCCAGCTGCGCGCAGGCGGCGTTGATGACCCAGTCGCCCACGCTGTCGATCAGCGACGACTCCTCGGCGATCGGCAGAAAGATCGCGGGCGAAATCGCCTCGCCGTTTTCCGCATTCCAGCGCAGCAGCACTTCGACGCCATGCAGACTCCCACTCGCCGCGTCCACCTGAGGCTGGAAATGCAGGAACAGTTCGCGCCGCTCGAGGGCCTGGCGCAAGCCGCTTTCGATCTTCAGGCGAATGCGGGCGCTGTCACCCACCTCGGGTGAGAAGAATTCATAGCGGGCTCGGCCAGCCCGCTTGGCTCGGTACATCGCCGCATCGGCGTGGCTGAGCAGGGCCTGGGCATCGTTGCCGTCCCCGGGGTAGAGCGCGATGCCGATGCTGCAGCCGGTGGTGATCACATTGCCGGCCAGCGTGGCGTTCTCGCGCATCGCCCGGTTGATCCGCTCGATGGTCTGCAGGCAGTCGTGGCGGTTGGTGTTTTCCAGCAGCAGGACGAATTCATCCCCACCGATGCGCGCCAGCGTGTCCGCGGCGCGCACATGGCCGCTGATGCGGCGCGCCGCCAGGCGCAATACCTCGTCGCCGGCGTCGTGCCCCAGGCTGTCGTTGATGGTCTTGAAGTTGTCCAGGTCGATGAAGCACAGCGCCAGCTCGGTCTGGTGCCTCGATGCGGTTTCGACCGCATGGGCCAGCCGGTCCAGCAGCAGGCTGCGATTCGGCAGGCCGGTCAGCGGATCTTCGGTGGCGAGGCGGCGCATGCTCTCGCGGGTCTCGTTCAGCGTGGAGATGTCGGTCAGCAGGCCCACGTAGTGCGTCAGCTGGCCATCCACGTCGTGCAGCGCACTCAGCGACAGCCAGCCCGGGAAGACCTTGCCGTCCTTGCGGCGGTGCCAGGCCTCGCCCTGCCAGCGCCCCTGCTCGCGCACCTTGGCGAGCAGACCGGCGAAGAACTCGAAGCCGTGCCGGCCGGAGTCGAGCAGCTGCAGCGAGGTGCCGCGGATCTCCTCGGTGCTGTAGCCGGTCAGCCCGGTGAACGCGGTGTTCACCCGCTGGAACTGGCCATCGGCGGCGACGATGAAGATGCCTTCGGTCGAGACGTCGAAGATCTTGGCCGCGATGCGCCGGGCGCTGTCGTCTTCATGGCCGCCGGTCAGGTCGACGGCCTGGATGCACACGGCCTCGACGACGCCCTGCTGATCCAGCAGGCCGAAGCGCGTGGCCCACCAGGACCGATCCCGTCCATCGCCGGCGAAGTGCTCTTCCAGCTCCAGCGGCTGGCCGCGCTGCAGGAACTCGAGGTCCCGCTGGCGCAGCTGGCTGGCCACGGCGCTGGGCATGGCCTGGGCGTCGCTGTGCCCGACCAGTTCGTTGGCGTCGACGCCGAAAAAAGCGGCATAGGGCGCGTTGGCAAACTGGTAGCGCCCGCTGGTGTCCTTGATCGCCACCATGGCGCGCCCGTGCGTCATGACCGAGAGCAGGCGCTCCTCGATCTGTCGGTTGTGGCGCTCAGCCTGTGCCAGCTCGGTGTTGTCCACCAGCGTCAGCACCATGCCGCGGCGTTCGCCGTCGACGATGTTGTGCGACAGGTGCAGCACGAACTCCAGCCCGGTCTGCGTGGGGGGCAGGGCGATGCGCAGGGGGCTGGCCGAGCTTTCGGCCCGACTGGTGAAGGTCGTCAGGTCGCTCATCCCGGCGGGAAGTGCGATGGTCGACAGGTGCAGCCCCTCGCAGCCATTGCTCAGCCTGAACAGCCGCGCCGCGGCGGTGTTGTAGCGGCGGATCTTGTGCTCCGCATCGACGACCAGCTGCGGCATGTCGATGCTGTCAAGGATGCTCTGTAGCTCTTCGGCCAGCTGTCGGTGCGCGCGCCACTGGTAGTTCAGCTCGGCGTTGACCGTGGCCAGCTCCTGGTTGGTGGCCTGGAGCTCCTCGTTGGTGGACTCGAGCTCCTCGTTGCTGGCCTGCAACTCCTCGTTGGTGGCCTGCGCCTCCTCGTTGAGGGCCTGCATCTCCTCGTTGAAGGCTTCGAGCTGTTCGACCAGGCCCTTCATGTGCTCGCGCGCGCTCGCCAGCTCCTCGCGGTGGTCGCCGTCGGGCTGCAACGCGCCACGCGGGCGGCGCGTGGGCAGGCGCATGAAGGCCAGCACCGACCAGTTCTGCCCTTGCGGCCCGGCGAAGGGGTGCATCTGCATCAGCCAGCGCTGGATCTTGCGTCCGGTGCGCAGCTTCACCTCGGACTGCAGCATCTCGCGCCGCTCGTTGCCCAGCAGCGCACAGAGCAGCCGCAGTGGCGAGGTGATCTCGCTGCGCGCCAGGGCCAGCACGTCGAAGGACTGCGGGCCCGATCGCAGCGCGAAAAACGGCGTCAGATCGCCGTGCATCTGCACCACCTGCAAGCGCTCATCCAGCAGCAGGCAGGGAGGAAGGTAGGCCTGCGCGGCCTGGCGCAGCAGGATCAGCTCCGGCCCGATCGCGTTGCGAGCCAGCACCGGTGGCAGCTGGGGCTGCGGCAGCGTGGTGGCCGTGCCATCCGTGCTCAGGGGCACCCAGGTCGCGGAGCCAGCCAGGCGCTCGTACAACCGCACGTCCTTGTCCACCGCCTTGAACAAGGTCTCGTGACCCAGTGCGGACTCGCTCTGCCCCAGAAACAGCAGCCCGCCGGGCAGCAGCGAAAAGTGGAACGAGCGCATCACCCGCGCCTGGGCCTGGGGCTTCAGGTAGATCAGGACGTTGCGGCAGACGATCAGGTCCAGCCGCGGGAAGGGCGGATCGCGCGTCACGTCATGGCGCGAGAACACGACCAGTTCCCGCAGCACGTTGCTGACCTCGATTTGCCCGCCCTGCGCCTGCAGGAAGCGCTCGCGCAAGTCCGCAGGCAGGTGCTGGATGCACGACTCTCCGTACATGCCTCGGCGGGCCACCTTGATGGCGTCCATGTCCAGGTCGGTGGCGAACATCTGCAGGCCCAGCTCATCGCGGCGTCACGCGAGGGTCTCGTTGCAGATCATCGCCACCGAGTAGGCCTCCTCGCCGGTGGCGCAGCCAGCGATCCAGACCCGCAGGGTTTCGCCTGGCTTCTTGCCGCCCACCAAGGTTCTGATGTGGGTGCGCAACAGGTCGAAGGCCTCGGGGTCGCGCCAGAAGGTGGTCACGGAGATCAGCATCTCGCTGGCCAGTGCACGCAGTTCTTCCGGGTGCTCCTGCACGAACCGGAGGTAACGGCTGGCCGAGCTGACGCCGCAGGCTATGCAGCGCCGCGCCAGGCGTCGCAACAGGGTGCCTTCCTTGTAGTCGGCGAGGTTGATGCCGCAGCTCTGGCGGACCCGCCGGGTCAACTCGTCGAGTTCCTCCTCGGTGATCGCCGGCATCGGCTGCAGCACATCGTCCGGTTCGACCAGCGCTGCCGTGAGCGTGGACGGGGCAACGGTCGGGGTCTGCCCGTTTTGCTCGACCCAGGCGCGCAGGGCGACACCGACGTCCTGCGGCAGCACCAGCGCATCGTTGCCCACGGCACGCGCGGCGGCGTCGGGCATGCCGCTGTAGCGCGCGCTTTCCGGCGGCTGAACCAGCACCAAGCCACCGGCCGACTTGATCTGCCGCAGCCCCATCGCGCCGTCGGACCCGGTGCCCGAGAGAATCACGCCCGCTGCGCGCTCGCCCAGGTGGGTGGCCAGCGACGACAGGAACAGGTTGATCGAGGGGCGTGGCAGCGACTGAGGGTCCGGCAGCGACAGGCGCAGCCGCACGCCATCGAATTCGATGTGCGAATTCGGCGGCGTCACCAGCACGGTGTCGGGCCGCGGCGGATCGCCATCGCTGGCCTCGTGCACCGGCATCGCGCAGTGCTTGGCCAGGATTTCGGTCAACAACGAGCGGTGCGTCGGTGCCAGGTGCTGCAGCACCACGTAGGCCAGCCCGAGGTTCGGCGGCAGGGTGTCGAAGAGGGCGCGCAGGCTTTCGAGGCCACCCGCGGAGGCGCCGACGCCGACGATTCTGATCGCGCCGGCTTCGCCCTTGCGGACCGGGAACTGCTCTTGTTCACTGGCCATGACCTGGTCCCCTGAAGACCTGATTTGATAAATCAATTCTGCCATTCAGGGGCACTGGGTCTAGGCGACCGATGGTTGACCTGGGACAGGGTCGGGTGTAGGCCTTGCAACAACCTGGGCAAGACGTGTCCGGGTCTATCGGCTCGGTTCCACCCGAATGCGGATCGCCGCTGTGCCACCGCCACGGCCGTCCCCACCGCCACCGTCGGCCGGTTCCTGCGTTATCCGCACAGGCAGGAAGCGCTCGATGACGCGGAAGTGGGTGAGGGCGTGGGCCGTCAGTTCGCTGCAGGTGTAGGCCGCGGCGCGCCCGCTGCGCCACACCGCCAGCGCCAGCGGGAGTACCCACTGGTCGCCGAGGTGGGGGCCGAGGGCCGCGGCGCTGGCCAGGTAGCGGCCGACCTGCCCCGCCACGTCGCCGCCCACGCGCTCGGCGCTGCGGCCGGGCTCGCCGATGGCGGTGAAGACCTCGGTGACCTCGCGGTGCTGCAGCGTGGCGAACAGCGCATTGCCCGGCCCCTGCGCCGGGTCGACGGGCGGGCTGCGCAGCTGGTCACGGGTCCAGAGCAGGCGGTCGCGCAGCACCTTGAGCTCGCGCGCGGCCACGTTGGGCGGCACGCCGGTGGCCAGACAGTCGGCCCAGGCCGCCACGAGCGGGCCACGCTCGAGCAGGTCGAAGGGCTGCAAGGCGGCCGGCGGCGTGATCGCCACCGCTACCTCGCCCCCGCCGCCGGGCGCGAAGCCGTGGCGCACCAGGCGCAGCGTTGCCTCAGCGCCGAGGCGGCGCAGCAGCGGCGCATAGGCCCGCTCGATGAAGTGGAAGCAGGGCGCCATCGGGTTGTGCGTGCCGCCCTGCAGCTGCAGCTGGGCCGGCTCGGGGGCCAGCAGCAGCGCGGGCCAGACGGTCTGCAGCACCAGCATCGCGCTGCCGGCGCTGCCCACGGCGAAGCGGTGCTCGCCGCCGCGCAGCGTCGTGGGCGCGAAGGTCAGCGTCGTCGAGCGCGCCTCGGCGCCTGTGACCTGGGCGTTGCCGATGGCCTGCGCCGCGGCGACGCAGGCCAGGTGCTGGCGCATCAGCCCCGGCTTGGGCCGGCCGGCGCGGATGTTGTGCAGGGCCACCGGCAGGCCGGTGGCCAGCGACAGCGTCAGCGCGCTGCGCAGCACCTGCCCGCCACCTTCGCCCTGCGAGCCGTCGATCGAAATCATGGCTGTTCGGTCCATGCTGGGGTTACCCCTTCACGCAGACGACCTGCTTGAGCGTGTGCACCACCTCGACCAGGTCGGCCTGCGCGGCCATCACCGCGTCGATGTCCTTGTAGGCCATCGGGATCTCGTCGATCAC
>DAOLLE010000114.1:2842-8209 GCA_035331205.1 Burkholderiaceae bacterium | reverse complement strand
CGGCCTCCAAACCATGCTCAAAGCGGCGGAGGGTTGACACAGGGTGTCTCATGCCACCACCTTGCGCCCGCGCAGCGCGGCGATGTCCTCGGCCGCGAAGCCGATGCCGGCGAGCACCGCATCGGTGTCGTCGCCCAGCCGGGGGGCGGAGCTGCGCACCGCGCCGGGCGTACCCATCAGCTTGGGCACGATGCCGGGCACCTCCAGCGTGTGGCCGTCGCGCGTGGTCTGCTGCAGGATCATGTCGCGCGCCCGGTAGTGCGGGTCCTCGGCGATGTCCTGCGCGGTGTAGACCCGCCCGGCCGGCACCTTGGCGGCGCCGAGCTGCGCCAGCACCTCGCTGGCCGGGTGCTGACGCGTCCAGGCCTCGATGGCGGCGTCCAGTTCGGCCACGCGCTGCACGCGCCCGGCGTTGTCGGCCAGCGCGGGGTCGTCGGCCAGGTCGGGCCGGCCGATCACAACCATCAGCCGCTTGAAGATGCTGTCGCCATTGCCGGCGATCAGCACCACCGCCTCGTCGCCGCAGCGGTAGGCGTTGCTGGGCGCGATGCCCGGCAGCGCGGAGCCGGCCGGCTCGCGCACCGCGCCGAAGGCGCTGTATTCGGGCAGCAGGCTCTCCATCACGTTGAACACCGCCTCGTGCAGCGCCACGTCGATCACCTGACCCTGGCCGCCGTTGACCTTGCGGTGGTACAGCGCGGTGAGCACGCCGATGGTGCCGTGCAGCGCCGCCAGCGTGTCGCCGATGCTGATGCCGCAACGCACCGGCACGCGGCCCGCTTCGCCGGTGAGGTGGCGCAGCCCGCCCATCGCCTCGCCGATCGCGCCAAAGCCCGGCAGGTCGCGGTAGGGGCCCGTCTGCCCGTAGCCGCTGATGCGCAGCATGATCAGCCCGGGGTTGTCGCGGGCGAGTTCCTCGTAGGACAGGCCCCAGCCCTCCAGCGTGCCGGGGCGGAAGTTCTCGATCAGCACGTCGGCCTCGGCGATCAGCCGCTTGGCGATCGCCTGGCCCTCGGCCTGGCGCAGGTCCAGCGCGATGCTGCGCTTGTTGCGGCTTTGCACCTGCCACCACACGGAGGTGCCCTCCTGCAGCAGCCGCCAGTTGCGCAGCGGATCGCCCGCACCGGGCGGCTCGATCTTGATCACCTCGGCGCCGAAGTCGCCCAAGGTCTTGCCCGCGAAGGGACCAGCGATCAGCTGGCCCATCTCCACGACTTTCAGGCCCTGCAAGGCTTGCATGGCTCACTCCTCTTTCACTGCATGTCCCACAAAGGACAGGCTTTACCCAGCAGACGCCGTGGATCTGGCTGTGCCAGTCCACTGGCGGCGCCCCCCCTGGGGGGGAGCGGCGTCAGCCGCAACGGGGGGGGTTAGTCAATCGTCGCGCCGGAGTCCTTGACGATCTTGGCCCACTTGGGCAGATCGGCGCGGATCAGCGCGGCGAAGTCCTGGGTCGAGCTCTTGAAGGGCTCGCAGCCGACCGTCGCGAGCTTGTCCTTCGCGTCGGGGCTGTCCACCGCCTTGGCCACCGCGGCCTGAAGCTGCTCGACGATGGCCTTGGGCGTGCCCGCCGGGGCGAACAGGCCGTACCAGGGCGTCTGGCCGAAGCCCTTGATCGTCTCGCCGATGGTCGGCACGTCCGGCAGCGCGGCGACGCGCTTCTGGTTGACCACGCCCAGCACCTTGAGCTTGCCGCCCTTGATGAAGCTGATCGACGAGGGCAGGCTCTGCACGCTGACCTGCACCTGGCCACCGACCAGGTCGGTCACCGCCGCGGAGGCGCCCTTGTAGGGCACGTGCAGCAGCTCGAAGCCGGCGGCGCGCTGCAGCATCTCGCCGATCAGGTGGTTGAGCGTGCCGTTGCCGGCCGAGGCGATGGCGATCTTGCCCGGCTGCGCCTTGGCCGCGGCCACCAGCTCGGCGACGTTCTTCGGCGCGAAGGCGTTGTTGGCCACCAGCACGTAGCCGGCGGTGGCCACCGGGCTGATGGGCTCGAAGTCCTTGAGCGTGTCGAAGCCCACCGACTTGTACAGCGAGGGGTTGATCACCGCGGCGCTGTCGGCGGTCAGCACCAGGGTGTAGCCGTCCGGCTTGGCCTTCGCCACCGCGGCCATGCCGACGTTGCCACCGGCGCCCGGGCGGTTGTCGACCAGGAACTGCTGGCCACTGGCCTCGGTGAGCTTCTGCGCCACGATGCGGGCGATGGCGTCGTTGGCGCCACCCGGCGCCTGCGGCACGACGATGGTGACCGGCTTGGACGGGTACTTGTCGTTGGCCGCCGCGGGTGCCGCGAGGCCAACGGCCCCCGCGAGGCCGGCCAGCAGCGTCAGGGCGTGGCGGCGGGAGAAGTGAATCGGGGTCATGGGAGGTCTCCTTCGTCGAAACAGGTCAGGCGTGGGCCGGGAAGAGCCAGGGCTCCTGGCTGCGACGGCGGGCCTCGTAGGCGCGGATGCGCTCGGCGCGCGCCAGGGTCAGGTCGATGTCGTCCAGCCCCTCGTACAGCCGCTGCGCACGTGGGGCATCCACCTGGAAGTGGATGAGCACCTCCGGGCCGGCCTGCAGGCGGCGCTCGGCCAGATCGATCTGCCAGCGCTGGCCGGGGTGTCGGCGCAGCTGCTCGAACAGGCGGTCTACCCAGTCCGCGGGCAGCACGATCGGCAGGATGCCGTTCTTGAAGCAGTTGCCGTGGAAGATGTCGGCCAGGCTGGGCGCGACGATGGCGCGAATGCCGAAGTCACGCAGCGCCCACGGCGCGTGCTCGCGGCTGCTGCCGCAGCCGAAGTTCTCCCGCGCAAGCAGGATCTGCGCGCCGGCAAACACCGGCTGCTCGAGCGGGAAGTCCGATCGCGGCCGACGCTGCGCGCGCGGCACGCCGGGCTCGCCCCGGTCGTGGTAGCGCCACTCGTCGAAGAGGTTGTCGCCGAAGCCGGTGCGGGCGATCGACTTCATGAATTGCTTGGGGATGATCGCGTCGGTGTCGACGTTGGCACTGTCGAGCGGCACCGCGACGGCATCCAGGGTGGTGAAGGCTTCCATCAGGCAATCGCCAGAGCGGCAGACAGGGCCGCGGTCTGAACGGGGGTGTCGATGGCGCCTCGGCGCAAGTCCTGCCGCACATCGACCAGCCGACCGGCGATCGCGGCGGCGGCGGCCATCGCCGGGCTGACCAGGTGGCTGCGCCCACCCGGACCCTGGCGGCCCTCGAAGTTGCGGTTGGAGGTGGAGGCGCAGCGCTCGCCAGGCGCCAGGCGGTCGTCGTTCATGCCCAGACACATCGAGCAGCCCGGCTCGCGCCACTCGAAGCCGGCGGCGGTGAAGATGCGGTCCAGCCCCTCGGCCTCGGCCTGCGCCTTGACCAGGCCAGAGCCGGGCACGACCAGCGCCTGCTTCACGGTGGCTGCCACGCGCCGGCCGCGGATCACCGCCGCGGCGGCGCGCAGGTCCTCGATGCGGGCGTTGGTGCACGAGCCGATGAAAACCTTGTCGATCGCCAGCCCGTCGAGCAGCGTGCCCGGCTGCAGGCCCATGTAGGCGAGCGCGCGCTGCATGCCGGCGCGGCGCACCGGGTCGGCTTCGGCCGCCGGGTCCGGCACGCAACCGCCGATGGGCAGCACCTGCTCGGGGCTGGTTCCCCAGGTGATCATCGGCTCGACGGTGGCGGCGTCGACGAACAGGCTGTGATCGAAGGCCGCGCCCGCATCGGAATGCAGTGTGCGCCAGTCAGCCACCGCGGCGTCCCAATGCGCGCCCTGTGGCGAGTAGGGGCGACCCTGGAGGTAGGCGATGGTCTTCTCGTCCACCGCCACCAGGCCGACGCGGGCCCCGGCCTCGATGGCCATGTTACACAGCGTCATGCGGCCCTCCATCGACAGCGCCTCGATCGCCGGGCCGGCGAACTCGATCGCGCAGCCGGTGCCGCCGGCGGTGCCCAGGCGGCGGATGATCGCCAGGATCAGGTCCTTGGCCGAGACCGCATCGCCCAGCACGCCGTTCACCTGCACCCGCATCTGCTGCATCGGCCGCAGCGCCAGGCACTGGGTGGCCAGCACATGCTCGACGTCCGAGGTGCCGACGCCGAAGGCCAGCGCGCCGAAGGCACCGTGCGTGCTGGTGTGCGAGTCGCCGGCCACCACCGTCATGCCCGGCAGCGTGGCGCCCTGCTCCGGGCCGATCACGTGGATGATGCCCTGCTCGCGCCGCCCGAGGCTGAAGGCGGTGATGCCGAACTCGCGGGCGTTGACCTCCAGCTGCTGCACCTGGGCGCGCGACAGCGGGTCGGGGATGTGCACCAGGCTGCGGCGCTCGGCCGCCGTGGTCGGCACGTTGTGATCGGCCGTGGCCAGCACCGTGTCGGCACGCCAGGGCCGGCGCCCGGCCAGCCGCAGCCCCTCGAAGGCCTGCGGGCTGGTGACCTCGTAGACCAGGTGGCGATCCACATACAGCAGCGCCTCGCCGTCGGCGGTTTCATCCACCAGGTGGCGCTGCCAGAGCTTGTCGAAGAGGGTCTGCGGGGCGGTGTCCATGGCGTCGCATTCTGCGAAGCCCCGAGTCCTCGCGGAATGACCGTGTGGCGACGCGAGCTTTCGCGGATCGCGAAAGCCGGCCCCTCGGCCCCTTGCCCCTGTCCTGGCGCTACGCCGGGTCGACCGGCTGCGCGAAGACAGCCACACCGGCTTCCGGCAGCCCGTAGGCATCGTGAAGCAGTTGCTCCACCTCCTCGCACAGCGCTTCGACCTCGAGGTCTTGAGCCCGCCCGAGCAGCGCCCCGTCGAGCCCCTGCGTGCTGCGGTAGTCCGCCGACGCCTTGATCTGCTGCCGCAGCTCACGCGGGATCGCAAGGTCGCGCGGCAGGTCACGGTCGGCCGGGAGGCTGAACGCGAGCTCGCCCCGCGCCCGGCGGTCCAGCCACAGCAGCGGCAGGTCGTCGCCCTCCTCGCCCGCACGCGCCGTGATCTGCACAGCCAGGCGCCCCTGCCCGCTCAGCAGCTGCGCCACGCAGTCCTCCAGCCCGTCGATCCAGCCCGCGTCCACATCACCCGCATCACCGGCCTCTTCGAATTCGGCGTGCAGGCCAATCGACGGCGACGGCAGGCTCACGCGGCCCAGCAGCCGCTGGACGGTCGCCACGACCTCGTCGGGGCGAAGGGCATCGATGCGACCGAGCGGCCTCGACAGCCCGGACAGCTCGTCGCGCCACACCTGACGCGCGCCCTCGGACAGGGACAGCTCCGCCAGGTCAGCCGCGTCCGCCAGCGCCAGCAGCAGCTCACCTTCGGCCACCTCGAGCCACAGCAATTCGGCCCGCCGCCCCCGGGCATCTTCGGCCACGACGCAGACCCTGCCCGGCACGGCATCCGGCGCGAGCAG
>DAOLLE010000114.1:0-2742 GCA_035331205.1 Burkholderiaceae bacterium | reverse complement strand
GGGGCGTCAGGGGTGGAGGGTGCCGGCTGCGCAGGCGCGACGGCCGAGGCATGCTGCATTGCACCCTGGCCCCCCTTGATCAGATCCCTGACCTTGGTGGCCACCTGGTAATAGATCGCCTCGCGCTGATGATCGGCCAGCTCCACGAGCGGTCTGTCCCGGTTGAGGATGACATGCGCATCGATCACGTGGCCGTTCAGAGCGTCCACGCCGGCCACCACCACCGGCACGAGATGCACCCGGCCCTCGCCGGCTGCGCGCTCGAGCTCGGGAAACTCGATCCGCTTGATGTAGTCCGACTGCTTGAAGCTGAAGGACCACATCAGCACCGCCACCCGCGTCGCGGCCAGCGCCGCGCGGATCTTGTCGTCCCAGAGGTCACCGACTTGCATGTCGGTGCGGTCGATCCACACCTCGAAGCCCGGCAATTCGTCGTTGACCATGTCTTCCAGGAAATCCTTCAACCGGTCGACGTAGGCTTGGTCTTCTCGCGCATAGCTGACGAAGACCACGTTGCGCTGGGGAACGGATGCGTTCATCGCGGCACCTCCTGGGCCGAATGTAGCGACGGCTCCACCCCCCCGCAATCGGGGGTCAGCTGTACGGCCCCAACAGGTGCTCCAGCAGCAGCCGCGCCGGCCGCGGCAGGGCCTGGGCATCGCGCAGGCCGATCAGCAGATCGCGCTCGACCCAGGCATCGGTCAGCGCGATGCGCGCCAGCCCCATCGAGCGCAGGTGGGGCTCGATCGCACCCTCGGGCAGCACCGCAATGCCCAGGCCGGCGGCCACCATCTGGCACATCGCGTCGAAGCTGCGCACGTGGATGCGCAGGCGCAGCGAGCGGCCCAGCGCGCGGGACTCGTCGGCCAGCCGGCGCGCCAGCGAGGTGCCGGGCGTCAGGCTGACGAACTCGTGCTCCGTGGCGTCGGCAAACGCGATGTGCGTCTGTGCCGCCAGCGGGTGGCCCTGCGGCACCACCAACGCCAGGCGGTCGCGCCGATACAGCTGGGTGGTCAGGCCGTGCGCCGGGGTGCGCTCGGCAAAGATCCCGAGCTCGGCGCGGCCGTCCAGCAGCGCCAGCACCACGTCCGTGCTGTCCTGCTCGTGCAGCTCGATGCGGATGCCCGGGTGCGCGGCGATGAAGCCGGCCAGGTCCGCCGGCAGGAACTGCGTCACCGCCGAGGTGTTGGCCCACAGCCGCACCAGGCCGACGATGCCCGCGGCGTGGTCGGACAGGTCGGCGCTGAGCTGGTCCACGTCCGCGAGGATGCGCAGCACGTGCCGGTGCAGCGCCTGCCCCGCGGGCGTGAGCGTGACACCGCGCGAGTGCCGCTCCAGCAGCGCGACGCCGACGGCGGCCTCCAGGTCCGACAGCCGCTTGCTCGCCGCGCCGACGGCCAGCGCCGCCAGTTCCGCGCCCTTGCTGATGCTGCCGCTGCGCACCACGCGGTTGAACAGCGACAAGGAGACGAGGTCCAGGCGGTGCAGGTTCATGGCGGCGGCGCGGCGGCGCGGCGGGGATTGGGCGGGGGTGGTGGGTCGGCGGGAACCGCGCCGGCAGGGTCGGTCGGCGCAGGTGCTCAGGTGTTGCTGAGATTCATGCCCGCCAACTTGCCCAGAGCGGATCGCAGGGCGTCGGCGTGGACATCTGGCACACCGAGCAAGCACTCCGAGCTGATCTGTTGCGCGGTGGCCAGTGCATCCGCCAACAGACGCATGCCCGCCTCGCTCAGCGAAGCATAGGCCGCGCGCGCATCGTCGGGGTCCGCTTCGCGCACCACCAAGCCGCGCTTTTCGAGCGGCAACAGGGAGCGGGTCACGCCGGAGGGCGTGAGCTCCAGCCGATGCGCCAAGTCGATGCGGCGAAGCCGTTGGTTCGGTGCTCGGCTCAGATGGTAGAGGATGCTGAAGTCCTGAAAACCCAAGCCGTGAAGACCGGAGAGCGAGCGATCCAGTCGACTTGTGACGACCGCGTTGGCGCGGTTCAGAGCGAGGCACAGGGCCAAAGGGTCGGTCGAGAGGGTGGCCATGTCTTCACACTCCCGAAGTGCCGGGCAAGCTGACCGCATCCTCGAATTCGCCCTCACCAGGCGGCTCATAACGCGACGCCATGAGCTCGAACATGGCGGGGGTCACCTCGAACGAGAACGTCTCGCCACATTCAAGGTTGCGGCGAGCAAGTCGAGCCAGCCGAAGCTCGCGGGGCGCTACCCAGCTCATCTCCAACCGCTCGGGACGGTCTGGCCCGTAGAGCGCGTGCATCCATTCGTCGACGGCGAAGCGCACACCTCGAGCTTCGTCCGCGAGGCTTCGGGCCCGTGTCGACTGACCGGCCGCGATCGGTCCGCAGACGCAGTGCATGAAGTTGTCCGTCATTTGATTCCCTAATCATTGATCAATACGTGATTACGCAACTATATCACTTCCATTGCCATTGCGGGGCGTGCCCGATTCGTACCGGTGAACCGTGGGCCGCGCGGCCGCGCTTCCTCAGTGGGCGCAACCACAGCGGGGGGATGGCAGGCGCTTCAGGCCTGCCCGGAATCGGCCAGCGGTGTACCCAGCCGGAGCTCCGCCAGCGTGCCGCGCTGGCCGGGTCCCGGCCGGGCCGCCAAGCGGCCGCGGTGGCGGGCCGCCACGCGCTGTACGAACAGCAGCCCCAGGCCGACGCCGCGTGCATCGCCGGCCGGCAGGCCCTGCGATTCGCGCTCCAGCTGGCGGCACTGCGCAGGGCTCAGGCCC
>DAOLLE010000113.1:0-8215 GCA_035331205.1 Burkholderiaceae bacterium | reverse complement strand
CGGGTGGCCAGTCGGGCGCCTGACGCGCCCGCGGCCCGCGGTTGGGCCCGCGCTCAGGTCGGCACTCAGGCCGGCGAAAAGCGCCAGACCCCCGCCGCGTCGCGCCGGCGCTGCAGCCGGCCCTCCAGCCACAGCGCATTCAGGTGCGCCACCGCCTCGCCCATCGCGAAGGTGGTCTGGTGCAGGTCCAGCTCGCGCTTGAACATCACCGGCAGGACGTCGGCCGCCGAGGCCGGCGCCTCACGGCACAGCGCCATCACCTCGGCCAGGCGCTCCTCGTGGTGCGCCAGCAGCTGCTCGATGCGCGCATGCAGCCCGGTGAAGGGCTTGCCATGCGAAGGCAGCACGAAGGTGCCCGCCGGCAGCGCGCGCAGCCGCTGCAGCGACGCCAGGTACAGCGGCAGCGGGTTGCCCTCGGGCTCCAGGTCGATCACGCTGATGTTGGTCGAGATGCGCGGCAGCACCATGTCGCCCGAGATCAGCAGGCCCAGCGCCTCGCAGTGCAGGCTCATGTGCTCGGGCGAATGGCCGTGGCCGGCCCAGCAGGTCCAGTCCTGCGCGCCGATGCGCAGGCGCTGCCCATCCATCAGGCGGCGGAACTGCGCCGGCACCTTCGGCACCATCGTCGCGTAGTAGTTGCTGCGCGAGCGCACCTTGGCGATCGCCTCCGGATCGGTCAGCCCGTGGCCGGCGAAGTAGGCCGCCGCCGCATCGCCGCCGAAGCCGGTGGTCGTCTGCGAGGCCATCCGGCCCGCGTTCCAGTCCGTCGCGCTGATCCACAGCCGGCAGTCGTGCTCGGGCGTCGTCCAGCGCTCGCAGAGCCAGTGCGCCAGGCCGAGGTGGTCCGGGTGCATGTGCGTGACGATCACCCGCAGCACCGGCAGCCCCTCCAGCTCCGCGCTGGCGAAGACCTGCTCCCAGGCCTCGCGGGTCGAATCGGTCGTGATGCCGCAGTCCACCACCGTCCAGCCCGCGCGGCCGTCCAGCTCGTCGCGCAGCAGCCAGAGGTTGATGTGGTCCAGCGCGAAGGGCAGCCGCATGCGCAGCCAGCGTACCCCGCTCGCCACCTCCAGCGTCGCGCCCGGCGCCGGCAGCGCATCGCCCATCGGGTAGTCAAGCTCATGTTCCTGCGCGTTGGCCATGCGGTCTCCGGTCTGCCCCGTCCCGACATCGAAAGCGGGGGCGAAATGATTAGACTGACGTTTACGTCAACGGCAGTGTACCCAGGCGCCCCGAACCATGCAGACGACCGACCTTCCCGACCCGGGCCCCGCGCCGGATGGCTCCTCAACGTCCCAACCGCCCGCCGGCCGCACCTGGACGATCACCGAACTCGCGCACGAGTTCGACATCACCCCGCGCGCGATCCGCTTCTATGAGGACGTGGGCATCCTCGCGCCCTCGCGCGACGGGCGCAACCGCGTCTACGACCACCGCGACCGCACCCGCATCAAGCTCACGCTGCGCGGCAAACGCCTGGGCCTGAGCCTGCAGGAGATCAAGCAGCTGGTGGACATGTACGAGTCGCCCACCGACACCAGCGCCCAGCTCACCGCCTTCCTCGCCATCCTCCAGGCCCACCGCGCCCAGCTTGAGCAGCAGCGCCACGACATCGAAGTGACGCTGGCAGAGATCGCCCAGCACGAGGAGAAGTGCCACACGCTGCTGTCGGAGGCCGCCAAGGACTGAAGCGCATCGCTGCCCGCGCGCCCGGCCCATCCGCGCCACAACGGCCGGGCACGATTCGCCGGCCTGACCCGCAACGCCATGACTACCGGTGACCGATCTGAACGGGCACGCAGACTCGATGCCTTTGCCCCACAATCCGTCTTGTTGAAATCTTCAACAAGCTTTGAGGGGTGGTCGATGAGCACCATGAACTTCAGCGTTCCAGAGGACGTCAAGCAGGCCTTCAACACGGCCTTCGAGGGGCAGAACAAGAGCGCGGTCCTGACGCAGCTGATGCGTGACGCGGTCGCCCAAGTCGAGGAGCGACGGCGTCGGGAGGCTGCGATGCAGCGCATCCTGGCCCGGCGGGAGCAGTCGCCAGTCTTCACCGCCGAACAGATCGAGGCGGCACGCCAAGAAGGGCGTCCGTGACCACGCTGGTGCTCGACGCGAGTGTGCTGCTCAAGTGGTTCCTGCCGGAGCATCCTGGTGAAGAGCACGTCGCAGTGGCGCTTGCGCTGCAAACCGCGTTCGCGCGCGGCCACGTCACCTTGCTGCAACCGCCGCATGCCACGGCAGAAGTGCTCGCCGTGCTGGCTCGGCTACGCCCAGCTTCAGCGGCAGCCGACCTCGCTGACCTGATGGACTATCGCTGGCCTCAGCGGGAGGATGAGTTGGTCTACCAGCGCGCGCTGCGACTGTCCATCGACCTGAACCACCACCTCTTCGACACCCTGTACCACGCCCTTGCCCTCGAAACGCCGGGCGCGGTCTTCGTCACCGCGGATCGGCGCTACTTCGACAAGGCACGCTCGCATGGCGCCATCGCCTGGCTGGCCGCGTTTCCGCTCCCCTGACCCAGGTCCTCGCCTTCTCCCTGGCCCGTGGTGAAATCCCCCGACACCACCACAGCCCGCATGGAAGGCGAGCGACATGCCCCTCACCGACTTCATCCGCAAGTGGAGCCCGCGCGGCAGACCGTGCAGGGTTGGGACCGGGCATTGGAACCGGCACACCCGAGGGTCTCCCCACACGCCCCACCATTGAAGGGGCCATGCGCGCAGCACCACGCCCATATAGGGACGTAAAAGCCGCGTCGGGCGTGGCTGCTGCGCCCATGCTTCCGGGCTGCCAAGCCCACGCCTTATATCGATCGCCTCGGACAAGGTGTTGCACTTCAGTTTTGAGAGCGCCCCCTGGGATGCAGACAACCCCGGACCCGCGATGAAAGAACTGAAGTCGACGATCCGCGCAAGCCTGCCTGCCGAAGCGAAGATGGAAGATGAGCGCCTCAGCTGATCGGCGTGGGGCAGTGGTTGAGGTGGCAGCACTCATGCACCACCTCCGCGCAGCCAGCCGTGATCTTCGCCCCCGCAGCCGCTTGCGGCGGCCTACGGCTGGAGCGAAGACCCCGCCACGCTCAGCGACGACGAGATCCTGCGGCGGCGGCTGGGGATAAATGGGGAGCAGGCGGCCCGCCAGACGTAGGCCCCCACTTCACGTCCCCGCTTCGTCAAATCAGCTCCACCGCCAGCGCCGCCTCACGCCGAAACCCCGCATCGCCGGTGACGAACAACGCTGGCCCAGGCAGGCTCAGGCAGCAAGCGGCCTGCAGCGCATCCGGCGTACGCAGGCCGCTGCGGGCGCGGATCGCGGTGGCCAGGTCCATCACGGCAGGCGTCAGGCGCACGACCTCCAGGTCGGCCGCAGCAAACAGCGTGTCGTAGGCCGCCAGCAAGGCCCGGTCGCCGTCGCGCAAGGGGCGCACGCGGCATTCCATCCGGCTCAGGTCGGAAACAGCCAAACGGGCCCGCGGAAACTGCCGGTGAACCTCGGCCAGGCGCTGTGCCAGGCGACCCGCCCAGGGTGCCACCCGTTCGACCCGGTAGATCAGCGCACAGGCGTCCAGAAAAATGCAGTCCATCGCCGTGGCCGGTCAGCGGCCGACCGGTGGACGATCCCACTCCGCACGCTGCGCATCGAGCTCCGCATCGACCTCCTCTCGGCTGCGCGGGCCATCACCGCCGGGGGGCTGCAGCATCAGCGTCCAGATGTCCACCCGCGGCGGCTCCGGCGCAGGCGCTGCCTCGGCCAAGAGGCGCTGGTACTCCGCCACGCTGACCACCACGCAGGCCGGCCGGCTGTTCTTGATGACGTACACCGGCCCCGCGCCGAGCAAGTCCTCGACAGCGGCCAGACCGCGGCGCTTCAGTTCGGTGGCTGGGACGGTTTGCATGGCTTGCCCTCGAAAAGCACAGAATCAAGTACACGATTGTGCTCTTTCCCGCCGATCCGAGGGCAATGCCTCTATTGACGTTTACGTAAACGTCAATCAAAGTCCTGCCTTGCCGGCGGGCTGTGCGCCGGACCTCACGGACCGCTGAGCCACAATCGACCGCATGAGCACCGAACTGACCGAACTCTTCGAGGCCAACCGCCGCTGGGCGCAGCATGTGGAGGCGCGCGAGCCCGGCTTCTTCACCAAGCTGCTCAAGCAGCAGACGCCGCAGTACCTGTGGATCGGCTGCGCCGACAGCCGGGTGCCGGCCAACGAGCTGGTGGACCTGCTGCCCGGCGAGCTGTTCGTGCACCGCAACGTGGCCAACGTCGTGGTACCCACCGACCTGAATGCGCTGTCGGTGATGCAGTACGCGGTGGACATGCTCCAGGTGCGCCACGTCATCGTGGTGGGGCACTCCAACTGCGGTGGCGTGACGGCGGCGCTGAACAACACCCGCGTCGGCCTGGCCGACAACTGGCTGCGCCATGTGCAGGAGGTGCGCAACCGCCACCAGACGCTGCTGGACCGGCTGCCCGAGTCGCTGCGGGTGAACACGCTGTGCGAACTGAACGTGCTGGAGCAGGCGCGCAACGTCTGCCGCACCACGGTGGTCGAGGACGCCTGGCTGCGCGGCCAGGAGGTGGTGGTGCACGGCTGGGTCTACGGCCTGCACAACGGCCTGCTGGAGGACCTGAGCATCACCGTGACCTGCGCCGAGGACGTCGACCCGGCCTACTCACGCGCGCTGGGCGCGGTAACGCAGCGTGCCCTGCTGGCGATGGCGCGGCTGAACCAGGCCAAGGCCGCCGCCCTGGCGGGCGGCGAAGGCATCTGAGCGGCCCGCCATTCAGGAAGCCCCAACACGATGTTCCCCGAGCGGCTCACCGACCACCGCGCCTACGAGGTGGCACAGGCGCTGCTGGCGGGCTTCGACCGGCACTACCGCCTCTTCCGCGAGACCAGCGCCGCCGCCAAGCAGCGCTTCGAGACGGCCGACTGGGCGGGGCAGCAGCGCGCGCAGCGTGAACGCATCGAGTTCTACGACAAGCGGGTGGACGAGGCGGCCGAGCGCCTGCAGGCGGAGTTTGCCGCGGGCACGCTGTCGATGGAGGTCTGGCAGCAGGTCAAGCTGCACGTGATCGGCCTGCTGACCGACCACCACCAGCCGGAGCTGGCCGAGACCTTCTTCAACTCGGTCACCACCAAGATCCTGCACCACCAGTACTTCAACAACGACTTCATCTTCGTGCGCCCGGCTCTAAGCACGGAGTACATCGAGAACGAGGAGCCGGCAGCCAAGCCCACCTTCCGCGCCTGGTACCCGACGCCCGCCACGCTGCGCGAGACGCTGGCGGGCATCGTCGCCAGCTTCGGGCTGCGCGGCGAGTGGGAGGACTTCGACCGCGACATCGACCAATGGCACGCCGCGCTGCTGGACGCCCAGGGCAGCGAGCGCTGGCGCACCAACTTCCAGATCCAGGCGCTGGCCTCGCTGTTCTTCCGCAACAAGGGCGCCTACGTGGTGGGCAAGATCGTCAACGGCTACCGCGAGATGCCCTTCGCCCTGCCGATCCTGCACACGGAGCCGGCCAGCGACGCCGGAGCGCCCGATGGCCCCGGACGCTTCTACATCGACGCGGCGCTGTTCGGCGAGGACGACCTGCAGATGCTGTTCAGCTTCGCGCGGGCCTACTTCCTGGTCGAGATGGAGGTGCCCTCGGCCTACGTGCAGTTCCTGCGCACGCTGATGCCGCGCAAGCCGCGCAGTGAGCTGTACTCGGCGCTGGGCCTGCAGAAGCAGGGCAAGACGCTGTTCTTCCGCGACTTCCAGTTCCACCTGCGCCATTCGAGCGACGCCTTCCGCATCGCCCCGGGCATCAAGGGCATGGTGATGCTGGTGTTCGACCTGCCGAGCTACCCCTTCGTCTTCAAGCTGATCAAGGACTTCTTCCCGCACCAGAAGGAGACCACGCGCGAGCAGGTCAAGGGCAAGTACCTGCTCGTCAAACAGCATGACCGCGTGGGCCGCATGGCCGACACGCTGGAGTTCAGCAACGTGGCCTTCCCGCGCGCGCGCTTTTCGGCCGAGCTGCTGGCCGAGATCGAGCGCTTCTGCCCCAGCCTGATGGAGGACCACGGCGACACGCTGATCCTCAAGCACGTCTACATCGAGCGGCGCATGGTGCCGCTGAACATCTTCATCCAGGAGGCCAGCCCGGCGCAGCTCGAGCACGCGGTGATCGAGTACGGCAACGCGATCAAGGACCTGGTGGCCGCCAACATCTTCCCCGGAGACATGCTGTGGAAGAACTTCGGCGTGATGCGCCACGGCAAGGTCGTGTTCTACGACTACGACGAGATCGAGTACATCACCGACTGCCACTTCCGCCGCGTGCCCGCACCGCGCAACGAGGAGGAGGAGATGTCCGGCGAGATCTGGTACACCGTGCGCCCCGGCGACGTCTTCCCCGAGACCTTCGGCCCCTTCCTGCTCGGCCACCGGGCGGTGCGCGAGGTGTTCATGAAGCACCACGGCGACCTGCTCGACGCCGCTTTCTGGCAGCAGCACCAGGCGCGCATCCGCGCCGGCCACGTGCACGACGTGTTTCCCTACGACCCCGAGCGGCGCTTCTGCCACCAGCGCCGCGCCGCGGCGGCGGTGGACGTGCGCGCGGCCGACGACGTCGAGCCCTGAGCTGCGGAGTTGCTGCGAACCGCCCGCCCCTTTTCTCCCCCGTTCCCTGACACCCCAAGGAGCTCACCATGTCCGATCCCATCGTCATCGTCTCCGCCGCCCGCACGCCCATCGGCGGCTTGCTGGGCGACTTCGCCAACCTCTCGGCTGCGCAGCTGGGCGCGGTGGCGATCCGCGCCGCCGTCGAGCGCGCCGGCGTGCCGGGGGATGCCGTCGACGAGGTGCTGTTCGGCAACTGCCTGATGGCCGGTCAGGGCCAGGCCCCGGCGCGCCAGGCCGTGCTCGGCGCCGGCCTGCCGATCTCGGCCGGCGCGGTGACGCTGAGCAAGATGTGCGGCTCGGGCATGCGCGCGATGATGTTCGCGCACGACATGCTCAAGGCCGGCTCGGTGGACGTCATGGTCGCCGGCGGCATGGAGAGCATGACCAACGCGCCGCACCTGATGTTCGCGCGCAAGGGCGTGAAGTACGGCGCCGCCCAGCTCTTCGACCACATGGCGATGGATGGCCTGGAGGACGCCTACGAGCGCGGCAAGGCCATGGGCGCCTTCGCCGAGCAGTGCGTCGAGAAGTTCGGCTTCACCCGCGAAGCGCAGGACCAGTTCGCCATCGCCTCGACCACCCGCGCCAAGGCGGCCAACGAGGACGGCAGCTTCGACTGGGAAATGGCGCCGGTGACGATCCAGGGCCGCGGCGGCGACACGGTGGTGAAGTTCGACGAGCAGCCCTTCAAGGCCAAGCTGGACAAGATCGCCGGCCTGAAGCCCGCCTTCAAGAAGGACGGCACCATCACCGCCGCCAACGCCAGCAGCATCTCCGACGGTGCCGCCGCGCTGGTGCTGATGCGCGAGTCGACCGCCGTCGCGCGCGGCCTGACGCCGGTGGCACGCATCGTCGCCCACGCGGTGCATGCGCAGGAGCCGGCCTGGTTCTCCACCGCGCCGGCCGGCTCGATCCGCAAGGTGCTGGCCAAGGCCGGCTGGCAGACCACCGACGTGGACCTCTGGGAGGTCAACGAGGCCTTCGCCGCCGTCACGATGGCGGCGATGACCGAGTTCAACCTGCCGCACGAGATCGTCAACGTGCACGGCGGCGCCTGCGCGCTGGGCCACCCGATCGGCGCATCCGGCGCGCGCATCGTCGTCACGCTGCTGGGCGCGCTGAAGAAGCGCGGCCTGAAGCGCGGCGTGGCCTCGCTGTGCATCGGAGGCGGCGAAGCCACCGCACTGGCCGTCGAGATGCTCTGACGCCCTGACCCCTGCCCGAACGAACGAACGAAGGACAGCCTCCGATGGACCTCGGCCTGAAGGACCTGGCGCTGTTCGCGCTCACCGTGCTGGTGCTCAACGCCACGCCGGGCGTGGACCTGCTGCTGACCGTTTCGCGCACGCTGCAGCACGGCGTGCGCGGCGGGCTGGCGGCGGCCGCGGGCATCAGCGCGGGCTGCGTGATCCACGCCATCGGCGCGGCCTTCGGGCTGGCCGCGCTGCTGGCCACATCGGCCGGCGCCTTCGACGCGCTCAAGCTGCTCGGCGCGGTCTACCTCGCCTGGCTGGCCTTCGGCATGTGGC
>DAOLLE010000112.1:0-8266 GCA_035331205.1 Burkholderiaceae bacterium | reverse complement strand
TCGGCCTGGCGCGCGACTACGGCGGCGTCTGCCACATGCGCTTCGACGACACCAACCCGGAAAAGGAAGAGCAGGAGTATGTCGACTCGATCCTGGACGCGGTGAAATGGCTGGGCTTCGGTTGGGATTCCGAATTCGGCGGCGAGCGGGTCAGCCACCTCTACTACGCCAGCAACTACTTCGACTTCATGTACCGCGCGGCCGAGTTCCTCATCGAGGCCGGCCACGCCTACGTCGACGAGCAGACGCCCGAGCAGATGCGCGCCAGCCGCGGCGACTTCTCCACGCCCGGCACCGACAGCCCCTTCCGCACGCGCACGCCCGCCGAGAACCTGGCGCGCTTTCGCGAGATGCGCGACGGCCAGCACGCCGACGGCGCGATGGTGCTGCGCGCCAAGATCGACATGGCCTCGCCCAACATCAACCTGCGCGACCCGGCCATCTACCGCATCAAGCGCGCCACGCACCACAACACCGGCGACCGCTGGTGCATCTACCCGATGTACACCTTCGCGCACCCGATCGAGGACGCGCTGGAAAACATCACCCACAGCATCTGCACGCTCGAGTTCGAGGACCAGCGGCCCTTCTACGACTGGGTGCTGGAGCGCCTGACCGAGAGCCACACGCTGCCGGACGGCCGGGTCGTCGGTGGTCTGCTGGCCCACCCGCTGCCCCGGCAGTACGAGTTCGCCCGGCTGAACCTCACCTACGTCATCACCAGCAAGCGCAAACTCAAGCAGCTGGTCGACGAGGGCGTCGTCAGCGGCTGGGACGACCCGCGCATGCCCACCATCGTCGGCCTGCGCCGGCGGGGTTACACGCCCGAGGCCATCCAGCTCTTCGCCGAGCGCATCGGCGTGTCCAAGGCCGACAGCTGGATCGACTACAGCACCCTGGACATCGCCCTGCGCGACGACCTGGAGGGCAAGGCCCACCGCGGCATGGCGGTGCTCGACCCGGTCAAACTCGTGCTGACCAACTGGAACGACGTCATGGGCACAGGCCACCTGGAGCCCTGCAGCCTGCCGGCACTGCCGCACGTCGCCGAGGGGCAGATCGCACCGGCGCCGCGCCAGTTCACCATCGGCCGCGAGGTTTGGATCGAGCGCGAGGACTTCGAGGAGGTGCCGCCCAAGGGCTACAAGCGCCTCTTCCCGGGCAACAAGGTGCGCCTGAAGGGCGGCTACGTCATCGAATGCAGCGGCTGCGAGAAGGACGCCGATGGTCGCGTGACCGCCGTGCTGGCCACCGTGGTGCCCGACACCAAGAGCGGCACGCCGGGCGCCGACAGCGTCAAGGTCAAGGCCGCGATCACCTGGGTGGGCGTGGCCGACGGCGTGGCCGCCGAGGTGCGCCTGTTCGACCGCCTCTTCACCGAGGCCCAGCCGGATGCGGGCGGGCGCGATTTCAAGGCCAGTCTGAACCCGGCCAGCAAGCGCGTCATCACCGCCTACGTCGAACCCAGCCTGGCCGCGGCGCAGCCGGACCAGAAGTTCCAGTTCGAGCGCTTCGGCTACTTCGTGGCCGACCGCCACGACCACGCGGCGGGGCGGCCGGTGTTCAACCGCATCACCGGGCTGAAGGACGGCTGGGCCAAGTGAGCCCACGGCGATGAACGAGTTTCCGCAGACGCTGAAACTCGTCACCGTCTGGCTGCTGATCATCCTGGCCGTCTGGCTGGGCGTGCAGTGGTTCCAGTGGCAGCGCGCCCAGAGCCGCTTCGAGCAGTTCGGCGGGGACATCGTCCTGCGCCGCGCCCCGGACGGCCACTTCCACTGGCCGGCCACAGTCCACGGCGTCGCGGTGGAGTTCCTGGTCGACACCGGCGCCACGACGACCGCGCTGCCCGCGGCGGTGGCCGAAGCCGCCGGGCTGGTGCGGGGCGCGCCGGTTCGCTCATCGACCGCGGGCGGCGAAGTCTGGGGCTACGAGTCGCGCGCCGACCTGCTGCTGCAAGGCGGGCTGCGCGTGCAGCGCCTGCGCGTCACCGTGCTGCCCGATCTGGCCTCGCCCCTGCTCGGCATGGACATCCTGGGCCGGCTGCACCTCACGCAGCGCCAGGGCGAGCTGCGCATCGAGTCCGCAGAGCCCGCGCCGCGGTGAACGGCGCCCCGATCAGTTCAGGTTGAGGTTCAGGCTCTCGGCCTTCTTGCGCAGCTGCCGGCGCTCCAGGCGCAGGTTCTCCTGCAGGTCCGAGAGGTTCAGGCAGAGCTGCTGGAGGCGGCGCTCGTCGATCAGCCGCTCGGCGGCCGTGGGCAGCGCCGAGGGCATCGTCTCGAGGTAGGCGCCCTGCTGCGTGACCAGGCCCTGCAGGTCGCCCAGGCGCCCTTCGAGCTGGCGCGCGTTGTTCGACAGCAGCTCCTCGAGCTGGCTCATGCGCAGCTCCAGGCGCGCCGGGCCCTGCGCGGAGAGCAGCACCTCGATCTGCGTCAGGCGCGAGGCCAGGCGATCGACGCCGGCCCGGCCCAGCTGATCCTCCAGCCGGCCGACCTGGGACTCCAGCGCGTCGATCGCCGACAGGCGACGCTCCAGCGCCAGCAGCATCGCCTCGTCGCGCTGCGCATCGCGCTCGGACAGGCGGGCCTGGCTGGCCAGATTGGCCTGCGCCTGGGCCTGGGCCAGCGCCTCGGTCTGGACCTGCAGCTGCTGGGTGGACTCGACCAGCGCCTGCTGCTGCGTCTGCAGCCGCTGCGAGGCCTGTTGCAGCTCGTCCAGCCGCAGGCCCTGCGCCTGCGCATGCTCATCTTGTGCGCCGCTGAGCCGGCGCTCCAGCTGCGCGGCCAGCGCCTGCAGCTGCTCGGTCTGCTGCGCCTGCCGGGCCGCCTGCTCACGCACCCAGGCCGCGCGCTGGCCGTCGACGCGCTCACCCAGCTGCACCAGCGCCGACTGCAACGCCTCGATGCGCCCGGTCACCTCGGCTTGCTGCGCCGCCAGGGCCTGTTGCGCCGCCGGGCGAGCGGCCAGGTGCTCAGCCAATCGGTCGTCGATGCGGCCCGTGACCTCGCCGGCGATCTGCTCGAGCAGCCGTGCAGCACGCCGATCGGCCTGCTGTTCGACCTCCTGGGCCGTCCGCTGCGCAGCCTGCTGAGCCGTCTGCTGAGCCGTCTGCTCAACCGCCTGTCGCACCGACTGCTCGGCCAACCCCCGTGCCGCTGCCAGCTCCTGCTGAACCTGGGCGACCAGTGCCCGCCAGTCGTCCTGCCAGCTTGCCTGCTGCTGTCGCAGCGTCTGCTGCGCCGTCGCGTGCTGCTGCTCGACCTGCGCAGCCAGCGCCTGCACCTGGGCCTGCAGCTGTGCGCCCCGCTCGGCCGCCTCGCGGGCCAGCGGCCCGGCCTGGGCAGCAGCGAGCCGGGCATCCAAAGCCTCCAGCCGCCCCTGCAGCGCCTCGGCGTGGGCCTGCCAGTCGCTGCGGCGGCGGCCGTCCAGTTCGCGCCAGCCCTGCTCCAGCCGCTGCGCCCAACCGGCCAGCGCCTCGTCGAGGGCGGTGGCACGCGTTTGCAGAGCCGCCAGTGCCTGCTGCTGTCCCGCCGACTGCTGGGTCCACTGCGCCGAGCTGCGCTCGCCGACCTGCTCGAGCAACGGGGCCACGGTCTGCTCGACGCTGCGGGCAAGCGACTCGACCACCGTCCCGGCCACCGATTGCGCCACCCGCTGGGCAGCCTCTTCGGCGGCCAGCTGGGCCATGGTCTGGGCATTGGTGGTCAACGCCGACTGAGACCGAGACAGCGCCTCCGAGACCGACTCGACCACCGACTGCGCCGAAGTCTGCGCCGCATCGGCGGCAGCCTGCTGCACCGCCGCCCGGGCAGCCTCGGCCGCCGCACTCGCCGCGCTGGCCAGTTCTGCCGCCACGTCACCGGCCGCCTGCGAAGCCGCCCGGTTCACCGCCGCGTCGAGCCGCTCGTCGAGGCGCACATCCAGCCGGCGCTCCAGCGCGCGCTCGACGGCGCCTTCGACCGCCCCCTCGACCGCCCCTCGAACCTCGCCGACGCCGGCCGCAGCCTGCGCCGCGGCCGTCTCGACCGCGCCGACCACCGCAGCACGCAGGCCCTCGCCCTGGGTCTGAAGGGCCTGAACCGCCGCATGCAAGTCGGCAGCGCGCAGCTGAGCCTGCCCCAGCGCCTCGACCTGTGCCGAGACGCGTCCGGCCAGCCCGTCCAGCTGCGGCGCCAGGGACTGGGTGAACCGCTGAGCCACCGCGTCGACCGCACCCGTGGCCGCCTGAGTGCCCGCCTCACTGGCCGCCTGGGTCGCCGCCTGAGCCGCCGCGAGGCTCACCGCCGCGTCGAGCCGTTCGACAAGGCGAGCGTCCACGCCGGCCACCGCGTCCACGACCGCCGCCCGCAGGCCCTCACCCTGGGCCTGCAGCGTCTGCACCGCGTCATGCAGGTCTGCGACGCGCCGCTGTGACTCGGCCTGAGCCTGCAATTGGGCCTGCGTATGCACCTGCGCCAGCTCGCCGAGCTGTGCCCGGACCTCTTCGGTCAGCTGCTGTGGCAGCTTGCTGCCGAGCTGCTGCGTGAGCTCCTGCGCCCAGGCGGGAGCCACCGCCGGATCGGCCGCGGGCGCAGCGGTCGTCCGCTCGCTGTCGCGCTTCGCCTCGCGCGCCACGGCGGCGGCTTCGGCCTGTGCCAGCGCGGCTTGGATCTGCGCCAGCGCCTCCTGCCACTTCGTGCCGTCGATGGCGACGCGCTCGACGTGCAGCGAGCGCGCGAGCTCCCGCAGTTGGTCCACACGCACCGCCAGATCGGCCACCGCCTGTGCCTGGGCCTCCATCACGGCGTGGCGCGCCTGCACCGCCGCCTGGGCCTGGCGGCGGGCCTCGCTGCCGGCATCGCGTTGCAGTTGCAGCGTCTCGCCCAGCTGGTCGTGCAGGGCCTGGACGGCCGTCTGCAAGGCCTGCAGCGTGTCCTCGCCCTGCGCCTGTCGTTCAGCCTGCGCGGCCAGGCGGGCCTGCAGGGCCGCGTCGATGCGCTCGATCAGCGCATCGGGAATCTGCGCCTCGACGCGCAGCGGCTCGGCGGGCTGGGCCACCGGGGCGGCCAGCGCCGCCAGTGCGGTCCGAACCGGCTCGGTCTGCTCGGCCAGCACGTTGGCCAACTGGGCCCCCAGTGCAGGGCCGACCCGCTCGATCAGCGGGCCAGTCACCTGCCCGGCCACCTTGTCCGCGACCTGCTGCGCCAGCGCATCGGCATCCTGGCGCTGCAGCGCCTGGGCATCGGCGACGCTGAGCATCAGGCCATCCACCGAGCAGTCGATCTGCTGCGCCAGGGCCGACCCCAGCCGCTCGGCCTGCGCCTGCGCCACCTCGGCCTGGCGCGCCTGGACGGCGTCCAGCCGGGTTTCGACCTGCGCGGCCAGCACCTGCACCGCGTTGTGGATCGACACGAAGCGCTGATCCTGATCGCCGCGCTGCTGCACATCGTTGGCTGTGCGCTCGGCTTGAATCTGCTCGGTCAACTCGGATCCCAGCTTCTGCATCGACTCACGCAGCGCCTCGCCCTGCGCCTGCACCTGGTTGGACGCGGTGCTCAGCCCCCCTTCGAGGCGCGTGGCCACCGCACGCAGCGTCTCGGTCTGGTGCGCCATCGCGCTGTCCACGCCGTTGAGGCGGTCCTGCACCGCGTCGAAGCGCAGCTGCAGCAGGCTCTGCGCGCCGCTGACCTGCTGGCCCAGCGGGCCCAGCTCGCTGGTCAGGTCACGCCGGTGGCGGTCGATCTCCTGCGCGAACTCCTTGAACTGGTGGTCCAGCGCGTGGCGGTGCGCGGTCAGCAGGTCGCCCGCGGGCACCGACAGGCTGGTCTGCAGCGCCCGGCGCGAGCGCACGATGTAGATCGCCCAGGCCGCGATCACCAAGGCCAGCCAGGCGGCCGCCCCGATCAGGTACTCGCGCGCCTGCAGCAGGTTGGGCGCGTCGTTGAATTCGGTGGGCAGCGCATAAGTCGGCCGCGCGCTGCGCATCACGCTCAGCCGGGCCATGTCCTCGTTCAGGAAACTCAGCACCCGATCCACGCCGATGGCCGCCGGCACCAGCCAGCCGATCGACAGCACCGCCGCAAGCAGGGTGCGGATCCACGCGAACTTCGACCGCTTCACTGAATCACTTCCGAGCACAACTTCTCTCCACGCACGGGACGTCGGCGGTTGCGGGCCAGCGCCCGGACGGCGTCCGCGGCCCGCGGACGATCGTAACGGAGCGCGCGCCCCGAGCGCTCGTCCCCGCCCCCCGCAGGCACGGGATCGACGCCGAAACGCCCGCATCCTGCGTCAAGTCGCCCGGGCCGCCGCAGCCTCCCCCCGCCGCCGCGATCCCGAACGCGCAATTGCGCACGCAGATCCGCGCTCAACCGAGCCGGCTCGGGAAGACAGCGGCCCGATCCTCCGGCCCATCCGGGCGGCGAGCAGGCGACAATCGCCAGCCTCATGGATCACAGCTTCGCCTCCGCCCTCGTCCTGCTGCTGCTCGTGCTGGACCCCTTCGGCAGCCTGCCGATCTTCATCTCGGTGCTCGGTGGCGTCGATCCGGCGCGGCGCACCCGCGTGGCGCTGCGCGAGGTGGCGATCGCCTTTGCGGTGCTGCTGGCCTTCATGGTCGCGGGCCAGGGCTTCTTGCAGCTCATGCGGCTGTCCGAGCGCTCGCTCGAGGTGGCCGGCGGCGTCATCTTGCTGATCATCGCGATGCGCATGATCTTCGTCGGCGGCGACTCGCTCTACCCCACCGACGGCGAGCGCGAACCCTTCATCTTCCCGCTCGCGGTGCCGCTGCTGGCGGGGCCGTCGGCGATGGCCACCGTGCTGCTGCTGGCCTCGCGCCAGCCCGAGCGCATGCTCGAGTGGGTCGGGGCGGTCAGCGCGGCCATGGCGGTCTGCGGCGTGGTGCTGCTGGCGGCCGACCGGCTGCGCCGGCTGCTGGGCGCCTCGATGGTCGCGGCCATCGAGAAGCTGATGGGCCTGGTGCTCACCGCGATCGCCACCGAGATGATTCTCGCCGGCCTGAAACGCTATTTCTTCGGCGGCTGAGCGCCAGCCTCCAGCCCGATGTCAGGCGCGCCGGCGCTCACCGCGGTGCGGTGGGCCCAGTTCGCTGCCAGCTGATCGAGCAGCGCATAGCGCCGGCGGTACATCGCCCGTTTCTTCGACGGCGCATCGGCCAGGTCGCGCCGCGCACCGGCCAGCGGCAGGTGCCAATTCCCGTCCGCACCGACGGCCCCACCGCCCTCGGTCCAGAACTCCGCGTAGTCGAACTTCAGCCGCTTGCTGCGGTGGTTCCAGGCGCCCTTGATGTGGTGGCGCGGATCGATCCCCACCAGCTCGGTGGCCCCAGCGGCCAGCGCCACCGCGCGGATCGCCTCGAGCAGCAGGTGCGGCGGGCGCAGCCCCTCGCAGAGCTTGGTCAGGTCGCGCACGATGTCCTTCGGGTCGTGCCCGGGCCACTCGTGGCCGCGCGGGCCCTGGATGCCGGCGATCAGCACGCGCCGGTCGGGCTGGAACGCGAAGCCGGCGTGGTACGCCCGCCCGCCGTCGCGGTGGCGCAGGCAGACCGACCAAAAGCCCTCATGAAAGCTCACCGCGTTCACTTCCAGCACCAGCTGCCACTCGGTATCGAGCGCCGGCCAGGCCCAAGGACGACGCTTGGCCAGCAAGGCGCAGATCGCCTCGCCAAAGACACGGTGCGCGGTGGCCAGATCGTGGCGAAACATCGACGAGCGCTGCGCCAGCCCGAGCCGCCGGTCCACCGCCCGCGTGACCAGCGGGTAGTACAGCCGCGGCTCGCCTTCGAACAGCCGCAGCCAGGCCGGCGTGGCCAGCACCTGCTCGCGCAGATCCTCCAGGTGCGGCCGCGCGCGCAGCAGCCGCAGCGCGTACTTGAAGCGGCGCAGCTGCCGCGACAGGCCGGGGCCAGGAAACAGCTCATGCCCATCCGGCCAGGGCGCCGCTGCGCGCGACGCACCTTCGCCGTTGGCCGAGCCCGTCATGGCCGCCGCGCCCCCCGCTGTGGGCCGCGTTGCTTGTGTTGATGTCATGGGAGGATTGTGAAGAAAGTCGAATTCTCGGTCACCAGGGCACTTCCCCAAGCTGCGCTCGGCCGCAGCCCGCAGCACCGCGGCAAAAGCTGCGACCCCGCCCAGGCACACGAACGGTGCATGGCGCTTGCCCAACGGCCGAAAAACCGCCGTGCGCCGGTCACGCACGGCAGCCCGGGTGAGAAAAAAAGGTTCTTCACGGAAGTCCGGGGTAACGCCGGGAGGTGGCGCCCCAAACA
>DAOLLE010000111.1:0-8280 GCA_035331205.1 Burkholderiaceae bacterium | reverse complement strand
GAATTCCTGGTTCCCAACCAGACAACGAGGGTTCGATTCCCTTCACCCGCTCCACTGCGACTTTCCAGGGACTTCCAGAAAAGACCGAGGAACGTCGCAAGTGATTGTCACGGTTCAGCTTTTTCACCATCGCTGAATCCAGTGACTTCCAGAGAAAACCACTGACGGCCGGTACAAAACGGTGCATCAAGTGGTACATCGGAAAGCGGAGCTTCCCGCTTCCGCTTTCTTGCTGGAGGAGCGCGGGATCGAACAGGACCATGCATCCAACTCGCTTCTTAGGAGTTGGGCTCATGCTCTCAGATCTCATGGTTCGCCAGGCCAAGACGACCGGCAAAACCTACACCCTGGCCGATTCCGATGGCCTCTCCCTCTTCGTCGCCGCCCACGGCGCCAAGGCCTGGCACTTCCGCTTCACCTGGGGCGGCAAGCGCGATCGCATGTCCTTCGGCAGCTACCCGGCGCTCTCCCTGAAGGAGGCGCGCGAGCTTCGCGATGAAGCCCGCAACCTGCTCGCCAAGGGCGTCAATCCGCACACGGAACGCAAGCGCAAGCGCCACGCCATCGTGCTGGCGGGCGAACACACGTTCCAGGCGGTCTACGACCAGTGGCTGACACATCGCAAGCTGTCGTTGGAGGAAGGTCGGCAGACCAGCCTGGAGCAGATCGCCCGCGTGTTCAAGAAAGACGTGTTCCCGGTGCTGCGTCACCTGACCATCTACGACATCACGCGCGCGCATCTGCTGGACATCATCGGCAAGGTGGAAAAGCGCGGCTCGCTGTCAGTGGCCGAGAAGCTCAGGACATGGTTCACTCAACTGTTCACCTATGCCACGGTGGCGATCCCGAACATGCACGACAACCCGTCCAAGGACTTGGAGGTCGTCGCGTTGCCGCTGCCGCCAGTTGATCACAACCCGTTCCTGCGCATGCCCGAGCTGCCGATCATGCTGCAGACGCTGCGCAAGTATCGCGGCCGCCTGAACACGCAGTTGGGCCTGCGGCTGCTGATGCTCACCGGGGTGCGCACCGGCGAGCTGCGTTTCGCCACGCCCGACCAGTTCGACCTCGAACAAGGCCTGTGGATCATCCCGGTGGCCAGGCTCAAGCAGCGTGCGTTGCTCACCAAGAAGAAGCGCAAGCGCCTGGTGGATATCCCGCCGTACATCGTGCCGCTGTCGGTGCAGGCCCAGGAGATCGTTCGGCACCTGCTGGACCAGTGCAAGCCAGCTCAGGTCTACCTCATCCCGGGCGACTGGTGCCTCAAGCATCCCGTCAGCGAAAACACGTTCAACGGCGCGCTCAAGCGCATGGGCTATGAGGACCAGCTCACGGGTCACGGCATCCGCGCGACGATTTCGACGGCGCTCAACGAACTCGGCTATCCGAAGAAGTGGGTGGATGCCCAGCTCTCGCATGCCGATCCGGACAAGATCAGCGCGACCTACAACCATGCCGAGTACGTCGAGCAGCGCCGCGTGATGATGCAGGATTGGGCCGATCGGCTCGACCTGTTCGAGCAGAACCAAGTCGAGGTCGCCAGCCGGCATCTGACCATCACGCTGCAAGGCCTGCCGACCATCGCTGGCCAGGCGGCCGCGCAGCCGCCAGTGGTCGACCTCACGGCACCGCAGTTGATCGTGACCGCGCCGACGCCCGACATGCCCGCAGCGCCGGCATCGGTGCAGCGACTGTCGGCCGTGCGCATGCCCGAGTACGCGCGGCCTCGGCTGTCGGAGGTGCAGCGCGAACGCCTGCAGGTGCTGGAGACCTTCGAGGCCCCCCACAACCTCTCGGTGGCGGACTACGCCAAGCTCGCGGGCAAGTCGCGCCGCTGGATTACCTACGAAATCCAGGCCGGCAACCTGCTGTCGATCCACATGGGCCACCGCGGGCAGCGGGTGCCGGACTGGCAGCTCGATCCGCTCAAGCGCAGGCTCGTGCAATCCGTGCTGAAACAGGTGCCGCGGGGGCTTGATACCTGGGCCATCTACCACGCGCTCCTGCAGCCCTATGACGCGCTCGGCGGGCGCGCCGCCATCGAGGCGGTCAACCCGAAGAACCTGCACCTGGCCGCGCGTCTGACCGCGGCGCAGAGCATCGCGGCGGACGATCCCGACGACTCCGACATTCCGGTGCAGGTACGGCGCAGCGTGCAGCGCCTGGTGCAGGACGCCATCACGGCCGATACCGCCGAAGACCTGATGGAACCTTGACGCGGTTGGCTTCAAGAAACGGAGCGGACGCGGCGCGCGAATCGCTCCTGCGGTTCGGTCAGGGCCGCACACGTGTGCAGCAGGTAGGCCATCACGATGGGCGGCGCGCCGGCCAGCGGTCGCACCGCGATGCCTCGGCACTGGTATCCCGCCAGCCGCGTGGCAGGTGCGATGGCAATGCCGTATCCCGCAGCGACCAGCGTCATCGCCATGTCGAAGGTGCTCACGACCTGCTCGTGCGGCGCGTCGCCGATCAGCCGATGCACTAGGGCCTGCCACGGTTCGTCGCAGGTAGATTGCGCACAGATGAGAGGCTGCTTCTGCAGTTCATGGCACGGCACTTCGCGATGGATCAGCATGTGTGAACGCTTGGCCACGGCTACGGCGAGCATGTCATGCCACAACGGCTCGCACACCCAGCCAGGCCATTCCAGGTCCGTGGACGACAGCGCGAAATCGAAGCCATCGTCCAGCGACTTGCTCGCCGGCCCGGCCGCAGCGCATCTGACCAATGCAGCAGAGGTTTCCGGCTCTTCGGCGCGCTGCAGTGCCAGCACGTCGGCAAGTTGTGAAGGCACCCACTCACCGAGCACGGCCACGCGGATCGCGGTGGAGGCATCGATCGATGTCACATCCAACTTCCTCCCAAGGGCAGAAACTCATGGCGGCGGCGAGAGCATGAAACATGCAATCGCGTTGTTGAGTTAAGTTTAACGTGGTTTATCTACGGGCAATGCTCGACGCTTTTGCCAATGCAGAAGCGCCCAATTCAGAGAGGCCGACCCACCGGCACGACCACCTACGAAGCAGAACCAGCCATCGCGTTTGGGGCCGCCGTTCGCGATCAGAGAACGAGCCAGGGCGTCGCCCAGGAAACGCTGGCGCACCTGGCCGGCATTGAGCGCTCGCACATGGGAAAGATCGAGCGCGGCGAGCACGTCCCCACGCTGCCCTTGATCCTCAAAATCGCCCGTGCGCTGAAATGCAGTTCCGCCCACCTGATGGCCCTGACTGAGGCCAAGCTGGCCGAGCCGGCTCCTCCCAAGTCTGAGGATTAAAGCCGGCCGGGGCGTGGCCGCCTACTATTCCTGCTCGTCGTTATCGTTATCGTTTTGAACTGCGGGATTTTCGCGCGTTGGGGCCTCGTTGGCGAGACGCAGGTAGGGGTTATCGGGCGGCACTTCCCCGAATAGCGCCTCGGGCCGCGCCAGCAGGTAGCCGTGCAGCCGCCGCGATTTGCGTGGGCCGGTGACGTCGCAGGTCCAGATGTTCAGGCCGCTGGGCTGCTTGCGATGTGCGCCCAACTTCTCGAAGCGCTTCTGCACCCACTGCCATGCTTCCAGCTTCTCTTGCCTGGCAATGGCCGCGACCTGCGGATGCTCTTGCGCGTACCGCTGGAAGACGCCAGGGCTGACCAGGTAGGCCGTGCCGGCGACGGTATGTACCAAGGCTTTGGCGTCGTTGATGATGAGCTTTCGCGACCGCACGCCCTGGGTCAGCCAGCCCATGAAGTCTTTGCCGGAGGGCTCGGCCTGTGGCCGGGGCGTTGCGGCTGGCGGCGCTGTCGGCATCGCTGCCGGCATGCTGCCCCGAGGATCACCTTCGGCGCCGGCCTGCGCGCCGGTGGCGGCTTCGGGCGGGATCAGGTTCGACGCCGGCGTGGCAGGTGCCATGTCCAGCAGATCGAGCAGCGCACCGACGCCGTTGTCCGCAGCCGCGGCCATCATCACAGGTGCGACCGGCGGCGCGCCGGACAGTGCAGGCTCTGGTCCCGCGCGTGCCGCACCAGGCGCTGCGGGAACCTGCTGCGCCGCGTCTTCTGGCTCCTGCTCGACCTGCACCTGCCCGGCGAACGGTGCGGGCCGATCGGCTGCTTCCCAGATCAGCGCGGGCGACAGCTTCAGGAACGTGAAGCTGTGCGACCAGCCGGCGTCGCTCGTGACCGAGGCCTTCCAGATCGCCTTACCGTCCGGCGTGGGCAAGGCGATGCCGTGGTCCTGCAGCACGTTGAACACCGCCGTGTTGCTGGCCGGGATGCCGTCGATACCTTGCTGCAGCAGGTGCGCGCGCAGTTTGTCCGAGACGGTTTTGCTCACCAGCCACAGCGCATCCTGGGTCAGCCAACCGTCCGAAGCCTGCGGCTGGTTCAGCTTGAATTCCTCGCGTAGCAGGAAACGCAGGCCATCGAGCAGTTTGCGCTGAAGGGCGTGCTTGGGCGCGGCCAGCGCCTTGCTGGGATCGCCGCCGAGTTCCTGGGCTACCGAGGCTTGGTCGGCCTGCACCACCAGCTCGCCGAGCGTGCCGGCGTGCTCGTACTGGCCGGCCAGCACGTACAGGAGCGCGGCCCACAGATCGGGATAGCCAGCGAGCCAGTCGAAGATGCCCGGATCGAGCAGCCGGGCATAGAGTAGCCCCGTGGCGGCGCTGTGCAGCCGGTACTCGCGCTCCTTCCTGTAGCGGAAGCGGTACGGCCGCCGCAACGGGCCGTGCCAGGGATGCCAGACCGTGCCGTCCGCGTACTCCACGTGCAGGTCGACGGCGACCTTGCCGATGTCGTGCAACAGCGCCGCATAGGCGGTGCCGGCCGTCCAGGCTTCGGCCTGGGCGGCTTGCGCCTCCGGTGTAGTGCCCGCGGGCAGCAGGTGCGACTGCCGCAGCTTCAGGGCGTAGGCGACGATCTCCAGGCCATGGTCCAGCATGCCGCCTGGGTAGGCATGGTGATGCGATTCCGAGGCCGGGAACTGCTGGACCAAGTCAGCGTAGCGTTCCAAGGGCGTTAGGTACAGCGTGGCGAACTGGCGGCGCGACAGCGAGGTGCGCTGCCAGATGTGTTCCAGCAGTCGCTGCCGGCGCGGTGTCGCCAGCAGCGATGCGGCCGGCTCCGGCCGCATCAGCCCTTTGCCGGGATTGGCGGGAGGAGTGGGTGTCGGCGCCACGCCGGAAGCAGGCGGCGGCCGTTTTCGTTGGAACAGCGAGAGCATGGCGAACCCCAGACGGTGGCCGGTCGGGGGAGCCTTTTGGCCTTTTCGGGTAGGGCCATTTCCCTTGGCCCCATTCCCTTGCCCCTTCCCCAGCCCTTTGGCCTTTAGGAAGCCTTGGGTATAGGGGCAGCAACGATGCTGTGCCACGATCAATGCGACACGGCGCTATCCCAACAAGCTGCAGGCGCTGTGCGCCGACTGTGAGCTGGCCCAGGCTGCCATCGCGGCTGAATGGCTTTCAGCAATCTCAGTAGTAGCCGTCGTTCTGATCCATCTCGCCCAGCCAGGAATAGATGCCGCCCAGCAGCATGAACACGCTGTCCATGACTTCTGAGAGGTGCCTTACGTTGACGTGCCGCAGCTCGGGGAGCGACACCTCGCCCTTCTTCGTCCTGGGATACCGGAAAGCGAAGGAACCGGGATCGACGGTATCGAGTTGGCGGATGAAATCCTCAGTGGCCGCTAGCTCTTTGTCGTCCTCGCGAGGATCGAGCTGTTGGAGGTGCCGGCGCAGTTCGTTCCACAGTGGCATCAAGCCGTGTTGATGATCGGCGACCGCTTCCTTGCCAGCCAGGCGGCGGGCCAGCGGCAGGATCAATTTCAGTTGGAGTTCCAGTCCTTGGCGATACAAGAACACTAGCGGGTAGACCACGCTGTCGAGGGACGCCTTGCGCTCGGCCAACGCCCCAACCAGGGCGTCCGCAGCATCCTTGTAGCCGGCGGCGTAGATATCCCAAGGGAAGTGAGTCCAACCCAGCATCGCGTTGTTGTGCCAGTCTTCGCCCTGGATGAAAAGCTGCTGCCCGGCGAAGTCGGATGGCGACTTCATGCTGGCGAGAGGATCGATGTCCGCTGCTGCATCGTCTTGGTCGTTCTGCACAATGCTCTCCAAGGAATTTGGTGGCGGCCAACGCGGGCCCGGCCTCTCAGTGCGTCGAAACGCCGTATCGTTTGAATAGAGCCTCGAAGAAGACCTTCACATCCGCCTTGGCTGTGGGTGCCTGCAGCTCTGCTGCCCCAAAGCGAAAGACTTCATAGCCGGCGAGCTTGAGTTCGCGGTCGGCCCGGACCATCTGCGCGTAGCGCTGCACGTCGGCAGTGCCTGCGGAGTCTGCGTAGTGGTGTTTGCCATCAACTTCGATGACGACCCGCACGCCCTGCGGAAGCAGTAGCAGGAAGTCCATGCGAAAGCGCAGAAGCGCGTCCGGCCCTCGCTCTTTGACCGTGCGCGGGTCCCAGTGCAGCCATACTTCTGGCAGCAGCGCTGGCAGGTTCGGCACGGCACTGCGGAATCCCTCGAAGAAGGCATCGAACAGCACGGACTGCGGCGGGGAATTGCGCGGCAAGCTGGCCTTCAGACGCGTGTACAGCGAACGTTTGGCCCGCGTGGCATCAGCGATCTGCTCGGTATCGCTCCACCACTGCTGCAGGTCGTTCCAGCGCAGCCCATCGTTCGCGATGGGGCGGTCATAGACGAGCACCTTGTCCGCGTTAGTGACGATCTCGACGTCGTTGTCCAGCGCGTCGCGGAAACGCAGATCGGGCTTGTCGGGCGAGGCGAAGATGAGATTCTTCGGCCGGCCTTTAGCCGCTGCGTGCAACGAGACCATAGAGAAGACCGGGTAGCCGCCTTCCGAACCCGTCTCGCGCAGTTCGACGCCGCAACTGCGCAGCGACTCGTTGACGCAACCAACGAAGTGGCGTTGCGCTGCCTCGTCGGGTCGAACGTCGGCGGAAGCCAGCCCCTCCAGAAACAGTGCAAAGCGTCGGTCAGAAGCGTCATAAGCGCCCAACTGGTCAAACAGCGTTTCTGCCGGCCAATCCTCCGGATTGCGATGGACGTGCTGCTGAATTTCAGCACGCAATCCCGTGGGCTTCCCGCCCAGCAGGTGCATCCAGTCATCGGTATCCAAGATCCACAACCGCTCTAGCAGCTCGTCGAACCTGCGAGCATCCCCATACAGCTCTTCGCCATTGAGCCGCCGCGCGACCTCGCGCCGATACCGCTTCGGGATCGGCGGGCACACACTGTCGCTCCAAAGGATGTCCTGGATCTGGTTGCGCGTGGTGGCATTTGGCGGGTGGCGCACCAGCAGTTTGCGCGCAACCGCAGGCAGGTCGGTGTCCCCTACTGCCTCGAAGCTGGAAGCCATGCGCTCGCGCTTGGAGCCGTCGGTGGTTGGCGCAGGTAGTCCCAATTCTTCGCAAAGCGTCGGCAGCATGGTGTGCGTGCCTGCATCTTTCAGCCCCGTGATGAGCGGTTCCAGCAGCGAGCGAAGTTGCGCGTAGTCCATCAGGCGCGACTCAGTTCCGCAGCGCCATGGCGCGCAGCAGCGCGTCGATCTGCCCGAATGCATCCTGCTGCCACTGCTCGGGCGTGCGGTCACCCAGCGCATGTGTGTCTTCAACGAAACGCCGCACGCATGTGGGGCCGTGTCCCTCGAAGGTGTCGAACTTCTCGGCGATGTGCCGGAAACCACGTTCACCACTTGCATGTCCCAGCAGTGGGCGACACTCCTGTGCCAGTGCCTCGATTCCATCAGGGTAGTTCCGCACGCAGTAGTAGATGTCGTAGGCATCCTTCTGCTTGTAGCGGCCTGCCAGTGCATGGCCCTTCATCGCCAGCAAAGCGGGGATGGAGCACACCGCGATCTCGACGCGATTCGTCCCTCCGTCTGGCATTGGCCCGGCCACAGCAACGAGTTGGTAGAACCTCATCGCCAAGTCGGCTCCATCTGCCCGTTGCACCGCGAAGTCGCTGATCAAGGGCGGATCGTTCTTGACGATTTCTGCATCGCGCGGCATCAAGAAATCGACCACGACATCGATCGCTTCCCCGCCATCTTGCGCGGGAACCTGGCGAACCAGTTGGAAGCGCCGAAGCCCCTCGCGCTGGGCATATCCATGGCCTTGAAGCGCGCCGATCAAGGTGGCGTACTCGCCGTCGCCTAGCGCTTCCGCGTCCAGCCCGACATCCACGTCCAGCGTGCCAACGTGAGGCATGTCTTCGTTGGCCAACAGCAGCCAGGGAACCGCGCCGCCGATGATGGCGAACTTGCCCTTGAAGCTGCCAAGGATCTGGC
>DAOLLE010000110.1:0-8304 GCA_035331205.1 Burkholderiaceae bacterium | reverse complement strand
GCCAGCGGCCCTGCAGCAGCGCTGCGACACGCAGCCCGACGTCGCCGCAGCCGACGATCAGCAGGCGCTCGCGCCGCAGGGTCGCGGTCGGATGGGGGCGGGGGGCGCGCGCCACCCGGGCAAAATGGTGGGTTTTGATGCGCAAACCTCGACGGGAAACTGGGGACATGACCTTCTCCGTGATCGTGCAGCCGGCCGGGCGCGAATTCTCGGCCCAATCGGATGAAACCCTGCTGGCGGCGGCGATCCGCCAGGGCATCGGCCTGCCCTATGGCTGCAAGGACGGCGCCTGCGGTTCCTGCAAGTGCCGGCTGCTGGAGGGGCGGGTGGCGCAGGGCCCACACCAGGACAAGGCGCTGACGGCGGCCGAGGAGGCAGCCGGTGCGATCCTGACCTGCCGCGCCACGCCGCTGACCGATTGCGTGATCGAGGCGCGCCAGGTCACCGCCGTCGGCCAGTACCCGATCGTCAAGCTGCCGATGCGGGTGACGACGATCGAGCGGCGTAGCGACGACGTCATCGTGCTGACGCTGCAGCTGCCGGCCAACCAGCCCTTCCAGTACCACGCCGGCCAGTACATCGAGCTGCTGCTGCCCAACGGCCTGCGCCGCAGCTACTCGATGGCCACCGCGCCCGAAGTCGCCAATGGCCGCATGGAGCTGCACCTGCGTCACATGCCCGGCGGCGTGTTCACCGACCACGTCTTCGGCGCGATGAAGGAAAAAGAGATCCTGCGCGCCGAGGGGCCGTACGGCAGCTTCTTCCTGCGCGACGACAGCACGCGGCCAATCGTGCTGCTGGCCTCGGGCACCGGCTTCGCGCCGATCAAGGCCATCGTCGAGCACATGCGTGCGCGCGGCATTGCCCGGCCGACCACGTTGTATTGGGGTTGTCGCCGCCGCGCCGACCTCTACCTGAACGACTGGGCCGAGGCTGCTGCGGCCGAGCTGCCCTGGCTGACCTACGTGCCGGTGCTGTCGGACGCGCCGGTCGACGACGGCTGGGAGGGGCGCAGCGGTCTGGTTCACCAGGCCGTGATGGCCGACCAACCGGACCTGTCGGGCCACGAGGTCTACGCCTGTGGCGCGCCGATCATGGTCGACAGCGCGCGGCGCGATTTCGTCGGTGGCTGTGCGCTGCCGGAGGACCATTTCTACGCCGACGCCTTCACCAGCGCGGCGGATCGGGCCTGATCGCAGCGGGGCAGGGCGCCCCGCCTGCGGCATCACAACCGAAATCTGAGCCCGGAAAAGCAAAAGGCCCGCAATGCGGGCCTTTTTTCACCACCCGGAACGGGCTCTTCAGGCGGCGGCGGGCGCAGCGAGCGCCTTGACCTTGGCCGACAGGCGGCTCTTCAGACGAGCGGCCTTGTTCTTGTGGAAGATGCCCTTGTCGGCGATCGAGTCGATCACGCGCTGGGCTGCCTTGAAGGTGTCACCGGCCTTGGCCTTGTCGCCCGTGGCAACGGCCTTCAGCACGCCCTTGACGGCGGTACGGAACTTGGAGCGCAACGCCGTGTTGGCGGCGTTGAGCTTGACGTCTTGGCGGGCACGCTTGCGACCAGAGGCAATGCGGACCGTTTTCTTCTTGGCTTTGGAAGCGGTGGCCATGAGTGTGGGGTGTCCGGGTGGAAAGCCGATGAGTATAGCACGTTCGATCGGTGCGCCAAGCCCTCGCATTCGGTCGAGCCGACCGGCGCGGCAGGGCGGGCCGATCGCGTCGCGATAATCGCCGCGCATGAACCTGCTGCGCGCCGCCTCCGTCGTCTCCCTGCTCACCCTGGCTTCGCGCATCACCGGTCTGGTGCGGGAGCAGTTGATCGCGGCCTCCTTCGGTGCCACCGCGATGAGCGATGCCTACCAGGTGGCCTTTCGCATCCCGAACCTGCTGCGCCGGCTCTTTGCCGAGGGCGCCTTCTCGCAGGCCTTCGTGCCGATCCTGGCGGCCACGCGGGCCAAGGAGGGCGATGAGGCCACCCATGCGCTGATCGACGCGGTGACCACGGTGCTGCTCTGGGCGCTGCTGGTCACCTGCGCCGCGGGTGTCGTCGGCGCGCCGGTGCTGGTGTGGCTGATGGCCGCCGGCTTCGGCCCCGAGGCGCACGATGCCGCGGTGGTGATGACGCGCTGGATGTTTCCCTACATCGGTTGCATGTCGCTGGTGGCGCTGGCCGCGGGGATTCTCAACACCTGGAAGCGCTTCGCGGTGCCGGCGGCCACGCCGGTTCTGTTGAACCTGTCGGTGATTGCTGCGGCCTGGCTGCTCGCGCCGCATATGGCGGGCTTCGGCTACGCGCCGATTCATGCCCTGGCGGTGGGTGTGATGGCCGGTGGTGTGATCCAGCTGGCGGTGCAGGTCCCCGCGCTGCGCCGCGCTGGCGTGATGCCGAAGCTGTCGGTCGGCCTGACTGCGCTGCACCGCGCCTGGGCCCATCCGGGGGTGCACCGCATCCTGCGGCAAATGGCCCCGGCGCTGCTGGGCGTGTCGGTGGCGCAGCTGTCGCTGCTGGTCAATACGCAGATCGCCTCGCACCTGCCGCCGGGCTCGGTGTCCTGGCTGACCTACGCCGACCGGCTGATGGAGTTCCCGACCGCGCTGCTCGGCGTCGCGCTGGGCGTGGTGCTGACGCCGCAGCTGTCGGCCGCGCAGGCCTCGGGCGAAACGCAGGCCTACTCGGACCTGCTCGACTGGGGTTTGCGGCTGGTGCTGCTGCTGGCGGCGCCCTGCTCGGTGGCGCTGTTGGTGTTCCCCGAGCCACTGACCGCGGTGCTGTACCACTACGGGCGCATCAACGGTCACGACGTGGCCCAGACGGTGCTGGCGCTGCGCGGCTACGGCGCCGGCCTCCTTGGCCTGGTAGCCGTGAAGGTGCTGGCGCCGGGCTTCTACGCCCGCCAGGACATCCGCACGCCGGTCAAGATCTCGATTGTGGTGCTGGCGCTGACGCAGCTGATGAACGTCGTGTTCGTGCCGGTGTTGGGCCATGCCGGCCTGGCGCTGTCCATCGGCCTGGCCGCCTGTGTCAACGCGCTGTGGCTGCTGGTCGGCCTGCGCCGGCGCGGCAGTTACCAGCCCTCGGCCGGCTGGATGGGTTTTCTGCTGCGTGTGGGTCTGGCCTGCGGGGTGATGGGCGCTGGCCTGGCCTGGGCCGCCCAGGCGATCGACTGGATCGCGCTGCGCGATGCGCCGCTGCTGCGGGTGACCTGGCTGGCCGGTGCGCTGCTGGCTGCTGCGCTGCTGTATTTCGGTGCCCTGCGGGCCAGCGGGCTGCCGCTGCGGCAGTTCCTGCGCAAGGGCTGAACGGCGCACCGATACACTGCAGGGATGGATTGGAGTGTGCCGACCCCGCTGGATTACTTCGCGGCCCTGGTGGCCGACGATGACAGTCTGCCGTTGACCGAGGCGGCGGTGGCCGTCGCGCAGGCCGACGAGCCGGCGCTCGATACCCTGACGGTGCTGGCCGAGATCGACCGCCTGGGTGCCAAGTTGGTTGCGCGCCTGCCCAATGACGCCGGAGCGCTGCAGCGGGTGCGCGCCTTGCACCGCTACTTCTTCGAGGAGCTGGGCTTCGCGGGCAACGTCAACGACTTTTACAGCCCGGCCAACAGCCACCTGCACGAGGTGCTGCGCAGCCGCCGCGGCATCCCGATCACGCTGGCGGTGCTGTACCTGGAGCTGGCCTCGCAGATCGGCCTGAAGGCGCGCGGCGTGTCCTTTCCGGGCCACTTCCTCATCAAGCTCAGCCTGCCCCTGGGTGAGGCGGTGGTCGATCCGATCAACGGCCAGTCGCTGTCGCGCGCTGAGTTGGAGGAACGGCTCGAGCCCTACCTCGACGACGATGTGCAGGTCGGCCTCGAGGGGGCTGGGGCGCTGGCCGATCCGCTGGCGCTGTTCCTGCGCCCGGCCACCGCGCGCGAGATCCTGGCGCGCATGCTGCGCAACCTGGCGTCGATCCACCGCAGCGAGGGCGACCTGCCGCGCCTGCTCCAAGTGCAGCAGCGCCTGGTGGTGCTGCAGCCGGCCGAGTGGGACTGGCGGCGCGACCGTGGCGAGACGCTGGCGCAGCTCGGCCAGACCGACGCGGCGATCGACGACTTCTCGGCCTACCTGCGCCACGCGCCGGGTGCGCGCGACCGCCGCCAGGTGGCCGAACGGCTGGAGGCGCTGCGCGACGCCGGTCCGCCGCGCTGGCACTGACGCAGCTTCCGGTCCAGACCGCCGCACCGTGTCCTCTGCTGCACTGCGTCATTTCCTACAATGTGGGACAGATCCGGACCGCTGGTCCGATTGGACCGCTCCTGAACAATGACTTTGCGCGCCATCCCACCGCCATGAGCCTCACGTCTGCCCAACGCCTCGGGCTGGCGTGGCTGGCCGTGGCCGGCGCGCTCGCGGCGGCGGTGTGGCTGCTCGCACCGGTGCTGACGCCCTTTCTCACCGCGGCGGTGCTGGCCTATGTGCTGCATCCAGCGGTGGCCCGGTTGGCGCGTCCGCTCGGGCCGCTGCCGCGGCTGCTGGCGGTGACGCTGGTGGAGCTGGCGGCGGTGGCCGCACTGCTTGGCCTGCTGCTGCTGATCGTGCCGATCCTGTCGCGCGAGCTGCCCCAGCTGCGCGAGCAGATCCCATTGTTGGCGGTCAAGCTCAACGACCACCTCGGCCCCTGGCTGGCCGCGCACGGCCTGCCGGTGAACCTGGACGCCGAGGCGATCAAGGGCTTCGTCGTCAAGTACCTGAGCAGCAACGTCGAGGACTGGCTGGCCGCGGCGCTGAGCTCGGCGCGCATCGGGGGCAGCTTCGTGCTAGCGATCGTCGGCAACGCCGTGCTGCTGCCGGTGGTGCTGTTCTACCTGCTGGTCGACTGGCCGCAGTTGATCGGCCGTCTGCGCAGCTTCGTGCCGCCGCGGCACGCCGACGCGGTGCTGGGCTACCTGCGCGAGTGCGACGCGATGCTCGGCCAGTACCTGCGCGGTCAGTTGTCGGTGATGGGGCTGCTGGCGCTGTATTACGCGCTGGCGCTGGCGCTGGCGGGCTTCGAGCTGGCGCTGCCGGTGGGGGTGTTCACCGGGCTGGCGGTGTTCGTGCCCTACCTCGGTTTCGGCCTCGGTGCGGTGCTGGCGCTGCTGGCCGGCGCGCTGCAGTTTGCCAACTGGTACGGCGTGCTGGTGGTGCTGGGTGTCTACGGCTTCGGCCAGCTGCTGGAGGGCTTCTTCCTGACGCCGCGGCTGGTGGGTGAGCGCATCGGGCTGCACCCGATCGCGGTGATCTTCGTGCTGCTGGCCTGTGGGCACCTGCTGGGCTTCGTCGGCGTGCTGCTGGCGCTGCCCCTGGGGGCGCTGGCGCTGGTGGCGCTGCGGCGCCTGCGCGCGGCCTACATGGCCAGCCCGCTGTACGGGACGGGGGCCTGAGATGGGCGGCGCCAGCAAGTCCGACCGCCGGGTGTGCTCACCGTCGCCGATGCGCCAGGTGCCGTTGGCGCTGGGTCCTGAGCCGGTCTGGCGCTTCGACAACTTCTGGCCCGGCGCCAACACGCAGTGGGCGCAGCTGCTGGCGGCGCTGACCGAGCCCAACCCGTCGGCACCGCTGTACCTCTGGGGCCCGGCCGGCAGCGGCAAGAGCCACCTGCTGCGCGCGGCGGCCGAGTACGCCCAGACGGCCGGCGACGTGGTGGCCGCCTTCGACGCGCGCACGCCCGGCGAGTGGCTCTTCGACGACGCGATCCGGCTGCTCATCCTCGACGAATGCGAGCGCTACGATGTCGGCCAGCAGCAGGCCGCCTTCAGCCTGTTCGTGCAGGCGGTGGCCTCCGGCGTGCCGGTGCTCGCCGCCGGGCGGCTGCCGCCGGTGGACCTGCCGCTGCGCGACGACCTGCGCAGCCGCCTGGGCTGGGGCCTGGTCTACCAGCTCGAGGCGCCCACCGAGGCGCAGGTGCGTGCGCTGCTGCGCCGCGAGGGCGACCGCCGCGGCGTGCTGCTCAGCGACGAGGTGCTCGACTACCTGCTCAGCCGCAGCGCGCGCGACCTCAGCGCCCTGATGAACCTGCTCGACCGCCTGGACCACCGGGCGCTCGTGGCGCAACGGGCCATTACCCTGCCGCTGGTGCGGCAGGTGCTGGCCGATCCGGAAACCGCATGACCGCCTCCGACGCGTCCCCCCCGTTCCCCGCCGCCCGCCGCCTGTGCCTGTTCGACCTCGACGGCACGCTGATCCCGATCGACTCGGACCACGCCTTCGGCGAGTTCATGGTCGAGATCGGCTGGGCCGACGGGCAGGTGTTCCGCGACCGCAACGATGCCTTCTACGCCGACTACCAGGCCGGCACGCTGGACCTGGCCGCCTACGTCGATTTCGCCACCGCGGTGTGGCGCGGCAAGCCGCTGTGGGAGGCCGAGGCCGAGCGCGAGCGCTTCATGTGCGAGGTGATGCAGCCGCAACTGCACGCTTCGGCGCAGGCGCTGGTGCGCGAGCATCGGGCGCGTGGTGACCTGGTGGCCATCGTCACCGCGACCAACGAGTTCGTGACCGCGCCGATCGCCGCGGCCTTCGGCGTCGAGCACCTGCTCGCGGTGCAGCTCGAGCGCGAGGCCGACGGCGCCTGGAGCGGGCGCATCCGCGGCACGCCCACCTTCCGCGAGGGCAAGGTCGGCCGCGTGAGCGACTGGCTGGCCGGACTCGGGCTGGCGCTGGGGGACTTTTCCGACGTCGTGGTCTACAGCGATTCGATCAACGACCTGCCGCTGCTGGAGCTCGCCACCGAGCCGGTGGCCACCAACCCGAGCCCGCCGCTCGAAGCCATCGCCCGCGAGCGCGGCTGGCGCGTGCTGCGACTCTTCGACTGATTCCATGATCAAGAACTTCATCGACAAACTGCTCGGCAAGACCGGGCCGGCCGGCCGCCTCGGTGGCCGCCTGGGCCTGCGCCGCAGCGAGACGCCCCCCGCAGCCGGCAAACCCGCGGTGGGTCGGCGCATCGAGGTGCCGCGCGACCAGCACGGCATCGACCCGAAGCTGATCGACGACCGGGCCGTCAAGGTCGTCACCACGCTGCAGGACGCCGGCTACGAGGCCTACATCGTCGGCGGCGCGGTGCGCGATCTGCTGCTGGGCCACCGGCCCAAGGACTTCGACGTGGCCACCAACGCCACCCCCGAGCAGGTCAAGGCGCTGTTCCGACGTGCCTTCATCATCGGGCGGCGCTTTCGCATCGTGCACGTGGTGCACGGCCGCGGGCGCGAGCACGAGGTGATCGAGGTCTCGACCTTCCGCGCCTACCTCGACAACGCCGCGGCCGAGCAGGTCGAGGGCAACGAGAAGACCTCCAAGAGCGAGCTCGCGGGCAAGAGCCACGTCGTGGACGCCAGCGGCCGCGTGCTGCGCGACAACGTCTGGGGCCCGCAGGACGAGGACGCCGCGCGGCGCGACTTCACCGTCAACGCGCTGTACTACGACCCGCGGCGCGAGATCGTGGTCGATTACCACCACGGCATCGCCGACGCCAAGAAGCGCCTGCTGCGCATGATCGGCGACCCGGAGACGCGCTACCGCGAGGACCCGGTGCGCATCATCCGCGTGGTGCGCTTCGCGGCCAAGCTGGGCTTCGAGATCGAGCCCGCCACGCGTGCGCCGATCCTGCGCATGGCCGACCTGCTGGCCAACGTGCCGGCCTCGCGGCTGTTCGACGAGATGATCAAGCTGCTGCAGACCGGCCACGCCCTGGCCAGCCTGGAGGAGCTGCGCCGCCAGGGCCTGCACCGCGGCGTCTTCCCGATCCTGGACGCGGTGCTCGACGACGCGCACCGCCACGACGGGCGCGAGAAGTTCATCCAGCTCGCGCTGGCCGACACTGACCGCCGCGTCAACGACGGCCGGCCGGTGGCGCCCAGCTTCATGCTTGCCTGCATGCTCTGGCACGACGTGGTCAAGCGCCGCGACAAGCTGCGCGCCCAGGGCGAGCCGCCGATGCCGGCGCTGATGCAAGCGATCGACCAGGTGTTCGACGCGCGCATCGGCGACATCTCCGGGCGTGGCAAGCTGGCCGCCGACATGCGCGAGATCTGGACGATGCAGCCGCGCTTCGAGCGCCGCACGCCCTCGACCGCCGAGGCGCTGGCCGCGCAGCCGCGCTTCCGGGCCGGCTTCGACTTCCTGTCGCTGCGTGCCGAGGCTGGCGAGGCCGATCCGGCGCTGGTCGAGTGGTGGAGCCGCTACGCCGAGGCCGGCGGGGCCGAGCGTCATGACCTGATCGAGGAGGCCCGCCAGGACGAGCAGGCGCGCCGTCAGTCGGGCGGCCTGGAGGCCGCTGCGCCG
>DAOLLE010000109.1:0-8319 GCA_035331205.1 Burkholderiaceae bacterium | reverse complement strand
CCGATGATCAACGAGGCCTTCTTCGTGCTGGCCGAAGGCCTGGCCTCGCCGGAGGACATCGACGCGGGCATGAAGCTGGGCTGCAACCAGCCGATCGGCCCGCTGGCGCTGGCCGACATGGTGGGCCTGGACGTCTGCCTGGCGGTGATGGAGGTCTACCTCAAGGAATTCGGCGACTCCAAGTACCGCCCCTGCCCGCTGCTCAAGGAAATGGTGGCCGCCGGCCGCCTGGGCCGCAAGACCGGCCGCGGCGTCTACAGCTACTGAGTCCGGGAGCGCGCGCGTGTCCGGCATCAGCACGGTCGAGCCAGCCGGCGTCGTCCTGCTCAATGCGCAGGCCGACGGCGGGCGCGCCCTCGCGCTGCGCCGGCCGATCGAGGCCTGGCTCGCGCACAACGTGCCCGGCGTGTCGCTGCTGATGCCGGTCAACGCCGAGGCGGCGCAGGCCATGCTGATGATCCTGGCGCCCTGCACCCGCGTGGCGCTGGTCGGCGGCGACGGCACGCTGCACAGCCTGCTGCCGGCGCTGATGCGCTGCGGCCACCGCGTCGGACTGGTGCCGGCCGGCTCGGGCAACGACGTGGCGCGCGCTCTGGGCGTGGCGCACCTGCACTGGGCCGAGGCGCTGGCCTACGCGCTGCACGCACAGACCGCGCCGATCGACCTCGGCCAGATGGAGAGCGAGGTCACCACGCGCTACTTCGTCTCCAGCTTCTCGGTGGGCTTCGACGCCGCCGTGGCCGCGCGCGCGCAGCATCCGCCGCGCTGGCTGCCCAACCGCCACCGCTACCTCTGGGCCACGCTGCGCGAGCTGGTCAACGCCCAGCCGCGCACGCTGCGCCTGTGGACCGACGGCCGCGCGGTGCTCGACGGCCCGGCGCTTTTCGCCGCGGTGCTGAACACGCCCACCTACGGCAGCGGCATCCCCGCGGTTCCGGCGGCGCGGCTGAACGACCACTGGCTCGACCTGCTGGTGGCCGGCGATGTCGGCCGGCTGCGCGCGCTGTCGCTGCTGCCGCGCCTGCTGCGCGGCCAGCACATGCGCGCCCCCGAGGTCGCGCTGCACAGTTTCCGCAAGGCAGCGATCGAGTCCGACGAGCCGCTGCCGCTGGCGGCCGACGGCGAGCTGCTGCCGGCCGCACGGACCGTCGCGGTCCAGGTGCTGCCCAAGGCGCTGCACCTGGCCGGTGCGCACACGCTCAGCGCGGTGAAGCCCCACAGCGCCTAGGGCGTGGCGGCGGGCACCGCCCGGTCCGCCGCGATCCGCCCCGGCGGGGCCGATCCGCGAGACAACGGCACCGGCCGGGTCGGCCGGAATTCCTGCTGCCACGGGTGTCCTTTCAGAGAGAATGCCCCATGGCCCTGACCTCCCTCTCGACGCAGCGCTTCCACGAGGCCGAAGCCGCCCTCGCCCACGCAAAGGCGATCTACGACAGTGGCATTGCCCACCTGCGCGAGAGCCTGCAGGCCTTCGTGGCCGGCGTCGACCCGGCAGGGCGGGTGCGGGCCTGCTACCCCCTCGTGCGCGTGCGGGTGGACACCGTGGCGCGCGCCGATTCGCGCCTGGCCTACGGATTCGTCGCCGGCCCCGGCCTGTACGAGACCACGCTGACCCGGCCGGACCTCTTCGCCAGCTACTACCTGGAGCAGTTCCGGCTGCTGCTGGCCCACCATGGTGTGGCGCTGGAGGTGGGGCTGTCGTCGCAACCGATCCCGGTGCACTTCAGCCTCGCCGAGCACGACCACCTGGAAGGCTCGCTGACGCCGGAGCGGCGCCTGCGCCTGCGCGACCTCTTCGACCTGCCCGACCTGGCAGCGATGGACGACGGCATTGCCAACGGCACGCACGAACCCCAGCCGGACGCCAACGGGGTCACGCACCACCCGCTGGCGCTGTTCACCGCGCCGCGGGTGGACTACTCGCTGCATCGCCTGCGCCACTACACCGGCACCGCGCCCGAGCACGTACAGAACTACGTGCTGTTCACGAACTACCAGTTCTACATCGACGAGTTCGTGCGCCTGGGCCACGAGTGCATGGCCGATCCGGCCGGCGCCTACGACGCCTTCGTCGAACCCGGCAACGTCGTCACCCGCCGCGTCGGCCTGACCCCGGAGCCGGGCGACGAGCGCGGTGCGCCGCCGCCCCGGCTGCCGCAGATGCCGGCCTACCACCTCAAGCGCGCAGGCCACGGTGGCATCACGATGATCAACATCGGCGTCGGCCCGGCCAACGCCAAGAACATCACCGACCACGTCGCCGTCCTGCGCCCGCACGCCTGGCTGATGCTCGGCCACTGCGCCGGGCTGCGCAACACCCAGGAACTGGGCGACTACGTGCTGGCGCACGGCTACGTGCGCGAAGACCACGTGCTCGACGAGGAGCTGCCGCTGTGGGTGCCGATTCCGCCGCTGGCCGAGGTGCAGGTGGCGCTGGAGCGCGCCGTGGCCGAGGTGACGCAGCTGTCGGGCTACGAGCTCAAGAAGATCATGCGCACCGGCACGGTCGCCTCGACCGACAACCGCAACTGGGAGCTGCTGCCGCGCAGCCACAACGGCGGGCCCGAGCGGCGCTTCAGCCAGAGCCGCGCCATTGCGCTGGACATGGAGAGCGCGACCATCGCCGCCAACGGCTTTCGCTTCCGGGTGCCCTACGGCACGCTGCTGTGCGTGAGCGACAAGCCGCTGCACGGCGAGATCAAGCTGCCCGGCATGGCCAACCACTTCTACCGCGAGCGCGTCGACCAGCACCTGCGCATCGGCATCCGCGCCATCGAGATCCTGCACGAGCAGGGGCTCGACCACCTGCACAGCCGCAAGCTGCGCAGCTTCGCCGAGGTGGCCTTCCAGTAGAGCGTGAATTTCTCCGCCTCTTCACACCCAGCGTGGCCGACCCAAATCGGTAAATTCAACCCATTCTGATATCTTCTGCGTCAGCGACGCGTCGTCGACTTCCTCCCTTTCGGTTCCACGAACCGAGGTATGGGGTTTTGACGACTGCGCAACCACACGAGAACCAAATACAGCGGGGATCCCAGCAACGACGTCACTCGCACGCGGGTGAAGCGTCAGGCCGCCCGTGACGTTTGGTGTTCTCACCCACGCAGGCGAGTCAGCGGGATATGCCAGATACTCATCCAGGAGTGGCTGTAGCCACTGCGTCGCGTCCGTGCGCCCATTTCGATGGCACATCCTATCTATGGATCAGCATGGCGCTCTCAGGTTCATCCTGGGGCAGTGGCGCGTTGAGATACTCAGGTTTTCAGCAGTTCACTGTGGAATCCTGGGTTTACCCGCAGGCCATCGGATCCAACCCCGCAACGCTCTTTGCTTTCACCGGCACCCTGGGTCCAACGTTGTCCATCGAACTGGTCGATCAGCGCCTGACTCTTGCCGGCACGCTGCAATGCCTTGGCGATCAACTTGTTCCGACGGTCTACTCGGACGCCGCCTGGCAGGTGCCGAACGACCGCTGGAGCCACGTCGCGGTGGTGGTGACCTTGAAATCATCGCCGCAAATCACGATCTTCATCAATGGTGCCTTGGTCGGGCAAGCCACCACTGCGTCCGAACTGCTTTTCGTCGGTGTCGACTCCGCCACCATCGGCGCCCAGGCCAAAGGCAGCAGCGCCCAGGCCGCGACCCTGCAGCATGCCTTTTTCCGGGGTTTTCTCTGCGACTTCAAGGTCTGGCGCAGCGCCCGATCGGCAGTGCAAATCGCCGCTGACGTTTCCAACACCCCCCCACATTCAACCGTTCCGGATCCACAAGGCAACCTTTGGGCGGACTGGCCGATGGCCACCGTTTCGGGCCAACAGATCGATGATGTTTCTGGCAACGGCAATCATGCGCAAATCATCGGAAGCATCATGACGCAAGACATTCCGAGTACGACACCGGCATCGCCCAGTCCCAACCCGGCACCGCCACCGCAGAACCCGAAAGCACCAGACAAACCGTCCACCCTGCCGCCGCCCCCCCCCGCACTCACCTCGACCCTGTCGGACATCGCCCGCGGCATGCAGCATGTGGTCAATACGACCCAGGAGGTGCTGGAGCAGCATTACGTCCGGATGATCGATCGTTTCCTCAACCCGGATGGCAGCGCGCGCAGCATGCCGATCCAGCTGGACGGCAGCCATCGGCTCGATGTTCCCCTGATCGCGCTGTTGAACCCGCCCTCCCTGGCACTGGATGAAATGCAGGTGCAGATGTCGGTGCGCATCGACGAAGAATCGGTCAAAACCTTCCCCCCGCCGAACGGCGCGGGGAGCGAGATGTCGCGCAGTTCTTTCACCGTGACCATGGCCCCAATGAGCAGCACGACCAGCGGCTCGGGTGGGCGGCCCACCAACATCATGGACATCACGATGAAATTCAAGTCGGGTGACCGGCCCGAAGGGGTGACCCGAATCATCAACGAATTCACCGCTCGCATGCTGCCGATGGCCGTGAACGAGCCGGCGTCCAACACCTGATTTTCCCTGCCGGCACCCCTCTGGTTGCCATTTCCACGGCCGCCTTGGCCTATTCGATCACATCAACCCCTCAAGGAGAATCCAATGAGCTCATTCCCGGCCGCATACGCCCAGATGCCGATCCAGGATCTGGTCGCGGCGCCATTCAAGGCCGCTTCGGACGCCAACATGACCTTGGCAGGAGGCTTGCTGGACTTTGTGGGCAAACTCGGGTTCGAAGAGTCCGCGTCAGGCAGCAAGCCGAACGCGCGCACCGTCGATTTCACCGTCGAGCGCCCCCAGCAAACCGCCTCGGGCGACATCAACAAAGTCAAGTTCGACTACTCGGTCCCGCTGCTGTCGCTCGTTCCGATTCCCGCCCTGCTGATCGAAGATGTCTCGGTGGATTTCCAGATGGAGGTGACCGACGTCTCGACCTCGACTCAGAAGACCGCTACCGAATTGGATGCAACGGCCTCGGCAAAGTACTCCTTCGGATTCTTTTCGGCCGACTTCAAGGTCAATGGCCGTGTCACGACGTCGAGGGAAAATACCTCGTCCACGAACCAGAGTGCGAAGTATCAGATCCATGCCACCGCCCGCCAGCAGCCGATGACCCAAGGAATGAGCACGCTGCTGCAACTGCTGGCCAGCAGCATGGATCCACTGCCCTCTGCGAATTCGGCCGCGTCGAGCTCATCGGCGGGTTCGCGCTGAATCCGGCCGATCGACCGGGAAATGGCCTAGCCCAGCGATTCCCGGTGCACCGGGAGCCAAGCGACCCAGGCAAGGGTCATTTCTTCAGACCGCCTCCCAACGACACTGCGACACCATGTTACGTGGCAATGAAGCGCTCAGGCTCACCGGCACGCTGGCTGACCATTCCAGAATCTTTCAACGGGTCGCCAACAACTTCAGATGCGTACTGCTCAGTCGCAGCGTCGGCCCGGTGGTCACCGGTCTGCTGCGCGAAGGCTACGCCACCAAAGGCTTTCACAACAAGGCCAAAACCTCTCGATGGGGTCCGATGGCAGGCTTCGTACTGGCAGACGCAGTCCTCGGAAGAGATGTCGGCAACCAGCGTGCCGCCCTCAACAAAGCCATCGCCAATGGGGCGACGGAAACAGAACTGTTCATCACCGAACAACGTCGCCTAGAGCTGATCGAGATGCATCGAATGCAGCGCATCCAAGGCGGCAACGAGGATATTCACTACTACAGCACGCGTCGCAGCTCCGGGCGAATCCGCGATTTTCGGCTGTACCGAACAACTGAGAAATCGAGAAACACTGGCCGATTGTGGATGGTGCAATACCAAACACCACCCGACATCTACCAACGCGTCGAAGTTCGGCGCTTTCGCCGCTATTACAGCGATGGATTCGGCCCCGTCTTGGCCGTGGTGGACCCGCAGTTGCCCGCCTCTCTGCGCGGCAGCTACCTGTCGGCCACCACCGGCGACTACGATCTGTTCGCCGTATTTCCGGAACGCAGCGATTACTCGAAAGCGGACGACAGCCGCATGGTCAGCGGCTCCAGCATGCACAAGATGCCCATGTCGAGCTTCATCGCCCAGGAGGATCCGGACCGGGGCAATCTGACCCGCCGCATCAACCGGATCATCGACGCCATCAATCGCGAAGCACGCTATCCCGGGGGAAACATCGTCCACCACAGCGACGAAGCGGGCAGGCCTGGGGTAACTCAGATCGAGGACAACGTCATTGGATGGGTTCCCGGTCAGAACGAGCCCTATGGACTGCGCGAGGACACTTCGGATTTCAGGGACTTCATCGCATCCCTTCGATGCCAGTATGTCCTGAGCCTGAACCCCGGTTGGCACAAGGACCTGGGCATCGGCGCGAGCTCGGGGAGCGGCCGCCCTCCGCAGGGCTCGTACGTCTGGGAATGATCGGCTCGGCGTGAACGCCTGGCCACGAGGTCCGCGACCGCTGGGGCCGATTGTGGCGTCGCGGTGACGTGCGCCCCACCAGGCAATCGGCCGGTGGACTGTGGTCACGGTGGCACAGGTGGCCTGTATTATTGGATCGCCTGCGCTCCTGCAGCGATCTTGGTGACAGCCGCAGCTCCGTGGCGGCGCAATTGCCCCCTCCGCGCCGAACACACCCCGAACGATGGCCCTCGACAGCAGCTCTCTGATGGTCGCGTACTCGGTCAACCTGTTCGGGACGGCCGTGGCCCTGTCGCTGGTGCTGGGACGACAGGCGAGCCAAGCGGCACTGTCGGCCCAGGTCAGTGTGATCGTCCAGGCCGTCGGCTGGCTTTTCCTGATGCTGTCGGGCGGCTTCATCGGCCACTGGCCCGACCACGTCCTGTCGTCCGTGGCCATGCTGCTGCTGTCGGCCAGTCTGGTGCTGCTGCTGCAAGCGGTGCGCACATGGCGCGGCCGACGCCCCATGCCCCGTACGGTCTACCTGATCACGCTCGGGATGACGGCGGGGTACGTGCTGAGCTTCGCGAGTTACCCCTTTCGCGTCGGCCTGGCCAATGGCGTGCTGGCAGCGCAGATGGCCTGGGTCGCGGTGGAGGCCGCCCGGCCGGGGCCCTGCGGCAGTTGGCGCTGGCGCTCGCTGCTGGTGGCCGCGATGGGCGCGATGGCCGTGGTCACGCTCTGGCGCGGCGTGCTCGGGGCCTTCTTCACCGAACTGTATCCCTCCTTCCGCACGCCGCACCCGGTCAACCTGGCCGGCGCGCTGCTGAACAACCTGGCCACGCTGTTCACCGCGGTGGGCCTGCTGGCGGCCTTCCGCGAGGAAGCCGAGGCCCAGCTCAAGACCCTGGCGATCACCGACGGCCTGACCCAGCTGCTCAACCGCCGGGCCTGGAACGAGCGCGCCGCGGTGGCGCTGGCCGATGCCCGGCGCTACGACCACCCGCTGATCGTGCTGATGCTGGACCTGGACCACTTCAAGCTGATCAACGACCAGCGCGGGCACGCCACCGGCGACCAGGCCCTTCAGCTCACCGCCCAGGTGCTGCGCGAGGAGCTGCGCAGCGGCGACCTGATCGGCCGCTACGGCGGCGAGGAGTTCTGCGTGCTGCTGCCGCACACCCGCGAGGGGGCCGCGCTGGCCTTCGACCTGCGGCTGCGCCAGCGGCTGCGTCAGCGCGCCGAGGAGGCCCTGGGCTTCACGCTCGAATACAGCGCCGGCCTGACCGCGCACCACCGCGACGACCACCACCTCGATGACCTGCTGCGCCGCGCCGACGCCGCGCTCTACGAGGCCAAGCGCGCCGGCCGAAACCAACTGGTGATGTCGGCCTGACGGCGGACCCGGCGCCGCCGAGCCGGCCTGCCCTTGACGCGACGCAAGGCCGCTGCCGATGGCCCGGATGGAGTCTGCGGGCCGAACAGTTCTTTACGCCCAGCGCACATGGATGAGCCGGCTTCGCTTTACAACGTGAACCCTGTGGCCCTCGACTGCCTGGTCGAGCCCGACTCGTCATGTCATCTGCCCTTCACCTGCCTTCCCCCGCTCGTCACCCGCCCCGGCCACTGCGCCGACTCGGGCTCGCCGCGGCCTGTGCCGGCTTGCTCGCCGCCTGCAGCACGGCCCCCACCGCGCCATCCATCACCCAGCCGGCCGCCCTGCCGAGCACCTGGGCGGCCTCGGTACCCGTGACCACCGCGCCGTCGGCACATGCGCCGGCGCTGGACCGCGCCGCGCTGGCCAGCTGGTGGCGGCAGTTCGACGATCCGCTGCTGGGCGACCTGGTCGAGCAGGCGCTGCAGGCCAACACCGACCTGGCGGCCGCGCGCAGCAGGCTGCTGCAGGCGCGCGGCCACTACCTTGATGGCGGCGACCTGGATCGGGCATGCCTTTTCGCACTTGCCGCACCC
>DAOLLE010000108.1:0-8335 GCA_035331205.1 Burkholderiaceae bacterium | reverse complement strand
GCGCTCGCGCTCGGCTTCGCGCTGCGCCTGCGCGAGAGCGGCGCGCTGCGCGCCGCGGCGCGCGTGGTCTCGCTCGGCTATGCCGTGCCCGGCGCGGTGATCGCTGTGGGCATCCTGCTGCCGGTGGGCTGGCTGCAGGCGCGCTTCCCGCAGGCGGGCACGACGGCGCTGGTCACCGGTACGCTGTTCGGCCTGATGTACGCCTACCTGGTGCGCTTCTCGGCGGTGGCGCTGCAGTCGGTCGAGGCGGGTTATGCGCGCGTGCCGCCCTCGGTCGACGAGACGGCGCGCATGCTCGGCGCCTCGCGCCGGCGCCTGTTCGCCGAACTGCACGCGCCGCTGCTGCGCCGTGCCGGCCTGGCGGCGCTGCTGCTGGTCTTCGTCGACGTGATGAAGGAGCTGCCCGCCACGCTGGTGCTGCGCCCCTTCAACAGCGACACGCTGGCGGTGGTGGCCTACCAGCTGGCGCGCGACGAGCGCCTCGGCGAAGCCGCGCTGCCCTCGCTGGCGATCGTGGCGGTGGGCCTGCTGCCGGTGCTGCTGCTGTCGCGCTCGCTGCGCGCGGAGCGCCTGGCGAGCGCTTAGCGCTTGGAGTTCATGAACTCTTCGATCAGCTCGCCGGGCAGGGTGTCGAGCGGCGCTTCGCTGACGCGCACGCCGCCGAGCAATTCGAGCGACGAGGCCAGCCAGCCGTTCTCGCGCGGATCGACCTTGGTCTTGGCGGGTTCGGACGGCGAGACGATCGTCTGCCTGGGATCGACGTACTCGCCCAGGGGCGCATTGGCAGTGATGCGCCAGACCAGCTTGGCCGGCTGCTGCTTGTTCGCCGAAAAACGCGCCATGGTGAACCGCCCCTCTCGCCGCCGGTTGCACCGATGCACCAGCCGCTCGAGCATGGTACGCGGCAAGGTCGGCGCGCGCGCCGTGGAACCCCTAGCTTGAAGTCGGCCATCGGGCCGCATGAATGCTTGGGGTTTCTGCGTCGGGGCGTTGTAGTTGCCCCGAAAGTTTCCATCAAGCACCGGTCAAGCACGCAAGTGGTTGCCGCGTCGCGGGTTTTCAGGTGCTGCCGGCCAAATCGGCGTCCGCACATCAAGCAACGCCGTGACTGCTGGCCAGGAAACGCCTGGATCGGCGCCAGCATCTGCCCAGCTCGATCAAGCATCAGTCAAGCAATAAATACTATTAAATCAACAGCTTACGTCCTGACGTCGGGCTGGATTGGTTTTGTCGTCAAGCAAGTCAGGCCCAGTACGGTACGTAGCGCATCAGCTTGGTGCCCACATTCGGGTCGACCGCCCTGATACGCCCGGCCTCCAACGCTTCCCTCAGGAGCCGCGAGGCCTGGGCGGAGTTCTGCTTCTCGATCTTGAAGCGCTCCCGGATCGACTCGTTGTTGGTGATCTGGTTGCTGACGAAGCGCAGGCAGCAGTGCTGGTAGACCGCCTGGGCACGTTCGTCCGGCGCCAGCCTGTTCAATGCCTTGTAGCGCGAGAGGACCACCGTCGTGTGGCGGCTGCCCAGCCGGCATTGATAGGGCGGCAGTTGGTGGGCTTCGATGTGCGTCACCACCGCGTCCATGCCATGTCCGCGCTCGTCGCAAACGCCCAGCTGGCGCAAGGCGTCGGCCAGGCGCTCGTTGCGCGACTGGTTCTCGTCGATGAAGCGGTCCACCGGCAGCAGCGGCAGGCCAGGGTTCACGATCTCAACGCGGTCGTCGTACACCTCCACCACCACGCCCGTGCCGCGCTCGCTCAGATCCTGGTGCACCAGCGCGTTGCCCAGGATCTCGCGCAACGCCTTCTTCGGGTAGGCATGGGTCGTCTGCCGCAGCGCGGCGCGAATCTCCTCGCTGGCCGGTGTCTCGGCGTGGATCTGGTCGACCAGTTTCACGAAGCCCACCGCATAGCCGCTGTCGGCCACCCAGTCCTTGCCGTCCTTGACCTGCATCTTGGTCACGCCGTCGTAGACGATCACGCGCACGGCCTTGCGCGCCACGCTGTCGAAGTCGCTCAGCCGCTTGGCCAGCACCAGCGCGCCCAGGTTGGTGATGGCCAGCCCCTCGGGCTGCCGCGTCACGAAGCGGCGCCCGACCAGCGCCTCGACGATCTCGGCACGGGTGGATGGCAGCGGGCGCTGGCGCAGGTCGAACCAGCCCTGCACGTCCAGCAGTGCCACCACGCCAGCCTCGTCCAGCCCCGTCGAAGCGAACTGGTCGATGAAGTCGGCCTCGCCTTCTGCGAAGATCGCGCGCAGCTGGTCAGGTGTCATCGGCACCAGCTCGTCGCCGGCGCGCATCAGGTAGCGCCCGTCGACGTGCAGTGCCTGGCCGCGCGCTCGGCCGGGCACCTGGAACACCAGCACGCGGCCATCGGCATGCGCCACCTCGTGGCACAGCACCTTGATCTGCAGCCGCTCGTGCAGCCCACCGCAAGTGCGTGCGGGCAGCTCGAAGGCCTGCGTGCCCACCACGCGGCGCGGCGGCTTGTCGCTCACACCCAGCGCGATGCGCCCACCGCCTTCGTTCGCCAAGGCCACGCAGTACTCGACCAGCTTCTCGAAGTGGAAGTTGTTCTTCGCTTCCTTGAACTCGACGTGCTCGTTCTCTTCGGGCAACGCGATCAGCGCATCGAGGTCTTGCGGGGTCATGCGAGGGCCTGTTCGACGAGGGCGTCGGCGAGGTGGGATTGCGTGGCCGCGCTGGCGGCGAGGCGCTGGCGCAGGTCGGCGCAGAGACGGCGGAGTTCGCTGACTCGGGCGACGATTCGGGCCTGCTCAGTCAACGGTGGAATGTCGATTGAGAGCGCTGCCACCTGCTTCGTCGAAATGTGTGGCACCCCGTTGCTACGTCCCGGATCGATGGCACTCACAAATAGGTCCGACTGCAACCACATCACGAGGAAGCTCTTGGAGAGGACTGTAGGCACCGGCGTGAGGCGGGCTACTCGCTGCAGCAACAAGCACGGCACGTCACAGGCACGAACCACCGCTAGCTTAAGGCCGGTCGAGATGATCGGGCGATCTAGCGAGAGGACGATGTCCCCCTCGTGCAATTCGAACTGCGAAAGGCTGTCGGCGACTGCCGGCGTTACATGGGCAGGCTGGGTCCAATCGATGCGGCCATGACCAACGTTGATGTTGCGCACCAACCGAACGCCTGATGTCTTGAACCACTCACTCTTGAACGCATAACCGTTCAACATGCTCACGGTTGAGCCGACATTCGTTCGTTCCCATCCTGGTGGAAGCCCGCTCAATGGCCGTTGCCTCCCCGCTTTCGCCCCGGTGCCTTTGTGCGCGACAAGAAGCCCGCGCAGCGCCAACGTCAATACCGTCTGCTCCAGCGCGTCCACCGCCTCGGGCCGGTCAAGCAGAAGGTCGAAGTGCTCGGCGACGCGCTGCCAGTTGGTCGCCAGTTCCTCGGGCGTGGTGCTGTCGGTCAGCGTGCCGAGCAGGGCGCCGAGCAGGCGGGCATGCTGCTCTGCTTCGAGCCGGCCCTTGGCTTCGAGGGCATCGCACAGGCGCATCAGTTCGTCGACGCGGGCGACGATGCGGGCTTGCTCGGCCAACGGCGGCAAAGGAAACGGCTGCGAGGCGAAGTCATCAAACCGAATACTCTCGACCGTCGTACCGCTCTTTGTGAGCGTCTCAAGGATGAAGCGCTCGAAGCCCCGAACAAGCAATTGCACGTAAGGCGCCATTTCTGGCATGGATAGCTTCAGCGCCTTCAGATCTTGATTGATGGTCGTTTCGACTAGGTTAACGGCAGTCGGAACGGTACGCCGAAGGATTCCACTGCGAACAACCACGAGCAACGAGTGAGGCGGCACAAGCGCGAGGCCGTCTTCGACTGCCGCCTGGCTGACGTGGTCTTCTGAGTCCGTCAGCCGTAGTTGTTTCATGTCCTTGGGCGTAATCCAAGGAATCGATCCTGACCAGTAGGCAGCGTGTTGCTTACTTGGTGTCTTGCCCCCACAGAACTGCCCAAGATCGGTCAGTCGAACCCATACCCAACCAGCGGGCAACTGACAAGGAAATTCGCCGTTGTTACGGGTGGCAGTGTTGAGCGAGTTGACGCGCGCACCCCCTGCGGACTCTGAATTGCGCGCGTGAAGCTGAGCGACGAGAGAGTTGGCGTGACCCTCGCTCGACTCCTGTGGTACCAACGTTCCCCGTACCGCCAGGGCGAGAAGCAACTCCCTCAGGCGCGCCACACCGCCCGGCGCCGTCGCCAGCAGCTCGAACTGCCGCACTAGGGCCGGCTGCACCGCCTCCAGATACCGCGCACTCGGCTCCCGCGCATCGAGTGCCGCACTCACGCCAGCGCCCCCGCCAGCGACTCGGCCAAGATCGACTTCAGCTGATTGCGCAACCCCTGCGCCTCGGCCTGCAGCCGCGCATAGTCGCGTAGCAGTTCGTCGGGGTCGTGGCTCACCGCATCCGGCGTGTGCGGATTCTTCTGGTCCAGGTTGTAGTTCGCGGCCTTGATCGCCTCGATGCCCACCTTCCAGGCCCGCTCGTTCTCCACTCGTGCCGCGAAGCCGTCGGCCTCGCTGCCCCACCATGCCTTCTCGGCATCGAACTCGTCGATGCGGATCGGCTTGGTCTTGTTGTAGCTCTTCACGCCCTGCGGGTACGGGTGCTCGTAGTACCAGGTGGTCTGCGTCGGCCGACCCTTGGTGAAGAACAGCAGATTGGTCTTGATGCCGGTGTAGGGCGCGAACACGCCGTTGGGCAGCCGCACGATGGTGTGCAGGTCGCATTCGGCCAGCAACTGCTCCTTGATGCGCGTCTTCACGCCCTCGCCGAACAGCGTGCCGTCGGGCAGCACCAGCGCAGCGCGGCCGCCGGGCTTGAGGATGTGCTTGATCAGGACCAGGAACAGATCCGCCGTTTCCTTGGTGCGCACGTCGGCCGGGAAGCCCATCTCGATGCCGGCTTCCTCGTTGCCGCCGAAGGGCGGGTTGGTCAACACCACTTCCACGCGCTCGGCCGGCGTGTAGTCGCGCAGCGGCCGGCGCAGCGTGTTGTCGTGCACGACGAGGCTGGGCACCTCCACGCCGTGCAGCATCAGGTTGGTCACGCACAGCATGTGCGGCAGCTGCTTCTTCTCCACGCCGCCGATGCTGTTCTGCAGCAGCGCCTCCTGCTCGGTGTTCTTCACCTGCCTTCGGAGGTGTTCAATCGCGCAGACCAGGAAACCGCCGGTGCCGGTAGCCGGATCGAACACCTTCTCGCCCAGGCGCGGGTTCACCATGTCCACCATGAACTGCGTGACGGCCCGCGGCGTGTAGAACTCGCCCGCGTTGCCGGCGCTCTGCAGGTCGCGCAGGATCTTCTCGTACAGATCGTTGAACTGGTGGCGCTCGGCCTGACGGTTGAAGTCGATCGCCCCCAGCTTGTTGATCACCTGCCGCAGCAGCTGGCCGCTCTTCATGAAGTTGTTGGCGTCCTCGAAGACGCCGCGCACCACCCAGCCGCGCGGGTTGCGCACCGGGTCTGCGGCCAGGCTCTTGAGCTTGGGGAAGAGCGTGTTGTTGACGAAGTCCAGCAGCGCGTCGCCAGTGATGCCCTCGGGGTCAGCGGCCCAGTTCCGCCAGCGCAGGTGGTTGGGGATCGGGCTCTTGTAGTCGTCGCGGGTCAGCTCCAGCTCTTCTTCCAGCGCGTCGAAGACCTTCAGGAACAGCAGCCAGACCATCTGCTCGATGCGCTGCGCGTCGCCGTTGATGCCGGCGTCCTGGCGCATGACGTCCTGGATGGACTTGATGACGGGGGTGAGGTTGGACATTCAGGTTCGGTGCGGTGTGTCAGGCCTGCGCCGGCGCGTAGAGCTCGCGCTCCAGCGCGGCCAGGGCTTGCAGATATTGCGGGCGCCCGCCGAAGCTGCGAACCAGCTCCACGGGCGTACCCAGGTCGGTGAAGGGCTGCACGCGCAGCACGGCGTCGCTCTCGATGGTGGTGATGCCTTCGTCGGCGTACTTGTCGAGCAGGGTCTCGAGCACCTTGCGGGCTACCGGGCCGTACTGGGTGAAGACGTTGCGCTTCTTCACACGCTGGGCGCGCTCGCGCCGGGTCAGCGCCGGCTGGTCGTAGGCGACATGCAGCAGCAGATCGAAAGGGTCGAAGTCCTTGCCCACCTCTTCGGCCAGAGCCTCCAGGAATACGCCCTGGCGCTCCAGTTCCTCGATCAGGGCCGCCTTGCGCTCGGCACTGTTCCATGCCTGCAGGAACTGGTCGAGCGATTCGTAGGTCTTGCCCAGGTTGATGCGGGTGTAGTCACGCAGGCTCTCGGTGACCAGCTTGCCCTGCGCATTGAGGTACTGCACGCGCTCGCGCGCCACGGTCACGTTGACACTGCTGCCGACGATGTACTTGCGAGGCTCGGCGTTGCCGCCTTCGTCCTCCCCACCGACCCCAGGCCCGCCCACCGGCTCGCCGGGCAGCGCATCCGGATCATCCTCGGGGGGCGATGGCGGCGCGACGGGCTGGCCAGGGCCAGGCACGTAGATCTGCGCCGGATCCCCGTCGAAGGCCGGATCGGCGAACAACTCGGTCGCTCGCTTGAAGTCGAGGATGGTGAACCAGCTCTTGCCCAGGTCTTCGCGCAAGCGGGTGCCGCGGCCGATGATCTGCTTGAACAGCGTCATCGACTTGATGTTCTGGTCCAGCACGATCAGCTTGCAGGTCTGCGCGTCCACGCCCGTGCTCATCAGCTTGGACGTGGTGGCGATCACCGGGTAGGTCTTCTCCGGGTCGATGAAGTTGTCGAGCTCGCGCTTGCCCTCGGGGTTGTCGCCGGTGATCTGGACGACGTAGTTGGGCTGCGCCGCGCACAGGTCCGCGTTGGCGTTGCTCAGCGCCTGCCGCATGCGGGCGGCGTGCTCGATGTCTTCGCAGAAGACGATCGTCTTGTCGTAGCGGTTCGTCGCCTTCAGGTACTCGGTGATCTTGGCCGCCACCACCTCGTCGCGGCGCTCCAGCACCAGCTTGCGGTTCATGTCGACGCCGGTATAGACACGGTCCTCGATGACGTTCCCCAGCTTGTCGGTCATGCCCTCGGGCGGACGCCAGCCGAAGGCGTCCTTGTCCAGGTCGACACGGATGACCTTGTAGGGGGCGAGGTAGCCATCCTCGATGCCCTGGCGCAAGCTGTACGTGTAGATCGGCTCGCCGAAGTAGTCGATGTTGGAGACGTCGGCCGTTTCCTTTGGCGTGGCGGTCAGGCCGATCTGGGTGGCGGTGCTGAAGTAGGTCAGGATGTCACGCCAGGCCGAGTCCTCGGCCGCGCTGCCGCGGTGGCATTCGTCGATGATGACGAGGTCGAAGAAGTCGGGCGAGAACTGCTTGTAGACGTTGCGCTCTTCCTCCGTACCGCTGACGGCCTGGTACAGCGACAGGTAGATCTCGTAGCTCTTGTTGACCTGCCTGGTCGACTTGTTGATGGCGAGGTCGATGTCCTCGATGCGCATCTTGCCGGCGCCGTCGACCACCTCGATGCCCTTGGCGTGCGGACTCAGCTTGGCCATCGCACCCTTGAAGGGGCGAAAGTCGTTGACCATCGTCTGGTCGATCAGGATGTTGCGATCGGCCAGGTAGAGGATCCGCTTCCTGGCGCCGCTCTTCCACAGCCGCCAGATGATCTGGAAGGCGGTGTAGGTCTTGCCGGTGCCGGTGGCCATGACCAGCAGCAGTCGGTCCTGGCCGCGAGCGATGGCCTCGACGGCGCGATTGATGGCGTTGAGCTGGTAGTAGCGCGGGGTCTTGCTGGGGGCGTAGTCGGACTCGGTGACGCGCCGAACCTCGGGAGTCCATCCCTTCCAGGCGCAGTACCGGCTCCAGAGTTCCGCCGGCGAAGGGAATTCGTCGAGCGTCAGGTTTCGCTCGAGCACGCCGTCGGCGAGCGTGGCGTCGCGGAAGACGAAGCCGTCCCCGTTGCTGGAGAAGCTGAAGGGCACTTCCAGCAGCCGCGCGTAGTCGATGGCCTGAGCCATTCCAGCGCCCATGGCGTGGTTGTTGTCCTTGGCCTCGACGGCCGCCAACGGGATGTTGGCCTTGTAGAAGAGCGCGTAGTCCGCACGCAGCACGGTGGTCTCATCGCGCTTGGCCTTGCGCCCCCGGACCACCACGCGCCCGGCCCGCAGCGAGTACTCGCGGAAGATCTGCACCATGCCGTCCCAACCGGCGGACTCCATCGCCGGTCGAATGAACTTGTCGCAGATGTCGCTCTCGGAGAGTTTCTTCTTGTCCATGGGTCCGGTGGCCGACGTGCCCTTGGCCCCACCGACAGGAATCGAACCTGTATCTGCCGCTTAGGAGGCGGCCGTTCTATCCATTG
>DAOLLE010000107.1:0-8384 GCA_035331205.1 Burkholderiaceae bacterium | reverse complement strand
CCTGGACGCGGAATCCGCCCAGCGCGTGCACGCGCTGCGGCGTCAGGCCGAGGTGGGCGCAGACCGGAATGCCGCGGTCGACCAGGAACTTGACGGTGGCGGCCAGCTCGCCGCCGCCTTCGAGCTTGACCATGCGGGCGCCGGCGCGCATCAGCGTCACGGCCGAATCGAAGGCCTGCTGCGCGCTGGCCTCGTAGCAGCCGAAGGGCAGGTCGGCGATCAGCCAGGCCGCGGTCTGGGCCCGCGCCACGCACTCGGTGTGGTAGGCCATGTGCGCCAGGCTGACGGGCAGCGTGCTGGGCTGGCCCTGGACGACGTTGCCCAGCGAGTCACCCACCAACAGCGCGTCGACGCCAGCGCCGTCGAGCACCTTGGCGAAGGTGGCGTCGTAGCAGGTGAGCATGGCGATCTTCTCGCCGCGGGCTGCCATCTCGCGCAGGCGCGGCAGGCTGACGGTGGGGCGCGCGGACGCCGAAGTGGCCGCGGCGGCCACGCTGCTGCTGCCGCCGCTGGGGTGAACACTCATCGCAGGGAATCCGGAAGTCGAAAAAAACCGCGGCTCCTGGCCGCGTGGGGCGCGACTGTACAGGTTTTGCGACCGGTACAGCCCGACTTCCGGGCGCCGCTCAGGAACTCAGCAGGTGGCCCAGGCGCACGCGCTTGGCGGCGAGGTAGCTGGCGTTCTCGGGGTTGGCGTCGATCTCGTGCGGCTCGCGCTGCACGATCGGGATGCCCTCGTTGCTCAGCGCCAGCAGCTTGAGCGGGTTGTTGCTCATCAGGCAGACCGAGCGCACGCCCAGGTCGCGCAGGATGGCCGCAGCCGCCTCGAAGCGCCGGCTGTCGGCCGGGTGGCCCAGCGCCAGGTTGGCGTCCACCGTGTCCAGGCCCTGGTCCTGCAGCGTGTAGGCGCGCAGCTTCTGGTCGATGCCGATGCCGCGGCCCTCGTGCCCGCGCATGTAGATCACCAGGCCGCGACCGGCCTCGGTGATGCGCTCCAGCGCCTTGTGCAGCTGGGGGCCGCAGTCGCAGCGCAGCGAGCCGAAGATGTCGCCGGTCAGGCACTCGGAGTGCACGCGCACCAGCACCTCCTCGCCCGCCACGTCGCCGCGGTGCAGCGCGAGGTGCTCGATGCGCGTGTCCTCGTCGAAGTAGCTGGTGATGGTGAATTCGCCGAACGCCGTCGGCAGGCGGGCGCTGGCTCCCTTGGTGATGCCGTTGCTGATGCGGGCGGGAAGCGCGCGGACCGAGTCTGGATTCATGTGCTGAGGGCCGCTGCGGGCGCCGGCTCGAAAGCCGATCGACCGGGCGGACGCCGGGTGGGCGGGATCAGCCGCTATTGTGAGGGCTGCGAAGACAGTCCGCTGCGCGGCAGTCACCCTGCTGCGCCCAGGACTGGCTCTCAGGACGGCGCCTCCGCCAACCAGCGGGCGGCGTCGCGCCAGAGCAGCCAGTCGCGGCCGACGGCCGAGCCGTCCGCCGCGGCCACCGCCGACGCCTGATCGGCCGCGCCCAGGCTCAGCCCCTGCTGAGGCCCCCAACGCAGCCCGCTGTCGATGCACACGGGCGCGCCGGTCAGCGGGTGCTTGAAGGCCAGCTGCCAGGCGTGCAGCCACAGCCGCTGCCGCCCGAGGCGCTCGGCCCACCAGCGGTTGAGCGGGCCCTTGCCGTGGTTGGCGTCGCCCAGGATCGGGTGCGCCAGGTGCTTCAGGTGCCGGCGCACCTGGTGGCGCCGCCCGGTGGCCGGCTCGGCCAGCACCAGGCTGGCGCGGGTACTGGCAAAGCGCGGGTCCACCGCCTCGTCGCGCTCCAGCCGCGCCAGGCGGGTGAAGCGCGTCTGCGCCGGTTGGGCCGGGGCGTCGGCCGGTGCGTCGTCGGGGCGCAGCGGGTGGTCCGCCTCGGCGCGCTCGGGGGCCCAGCCGCGCACCAGCGCGAGGTAGCGCTTGTGCACCGCCTGCTCGGTGAAGGCCTGGCCCATCGCCCGCGCCGCGTCGGCGTGCAGCGCCAGCAGCAGCACCCCGCAGGTGCCCTTGTCGAGGCGGTGCAGCGGCCAGACGTGCTGCCCGCCGAGCTGGTCGCGCAGGGTCTGGACGACGAAGCGCGTCTCGCCGGCGTCCAGCCCGGTGCGGTGCACCAGCCAGCCGCTGGGCTTGTAGACGGCGACGAGGTGCTCGTCGCGCCAGAGCAGCGGCAGCGCGACGGGCAGTCGATCGCGCCGATCAGCTCCCGGCACGCAGGGTCCCGAGCGCGGCATCGAAGTCGAAGTGGCGCACCTGAGCCTGCAGCGTGACGAAGCGCGTGCCCAGGGCCACACGCAGGGCCGGGGCCTGGGCATCGACAAAGGCCAGGGCATCCAGGCTGCCCTGCTGCAGCAGAGCATCCAGGGCCTGCAGCAGATCGTCCACCGGCAGGGCTGGCGCAGCGGCGGGCGTCGCGCTGCGCGCCTCGGGCGCCGCCAGCGCCTGCGTCAGGTGCTGCAGGTCCTCGCGCAGCGCGAGCACCAGCTCGCGCTGCGTCTCGGCACGCGCGCCGGTGGGCACGCCCTCGCGCAGCAGCAGTTCCAGGCGCGTGGCGTGGTCGGCCAGCGCGGTCAGGCCGAGCGTGCCGCCCGTGCCGCGCAGGCGGTGGGCGAACTGACGCAGGGCGTCGCAGCCCTCCGGCGTCGATTCGGCCTCCAGCGGCGCCAGGCCAGCCGACAGGCTGTCGACCAGGCCGCGCAGCAGCGTCAGGTAGCGCTCGCTGCGGCCGCGCACCGCCCGCAGGCCGACCGCCACATCCACCCCGGGCATGGCCCGCAGCCGCACCAGCTCCGCAGCTTCGGCCGGCAGCGGGAGGCTGTCCAGCTCGGCCGGACGGCTCAGTGCCGGCTGGGTCACCCCGAGCGCCCAGACGTCGCGCGGCAGGCCGGGCGCGCGGGCCGCGTCGTCGTACGTCTCGCGGTGGACGTGGTGGTGGCGCAGCCAGACCTGCAGCGCCGCGTAGAGCTTGGCCGGCTCGACCGGCTTGGTCAACATCTCGTTCATGCCCGCCTCCAGGCAGGCCCGGCGGTCCTCGGCGAAGGCGTTGGCGGTCAGCGCGACGATGGGCACCTCGGCCCAGCCCGGCAGCCGGCGGATCTGCCGGGTGGCCTCGATGCCATCCATCTCCGGCATCTGCATGTCCATCAGCACCAGGTCGAAGCGGCACTCGCGCGCCAGCTCCAGGGCCTGGCGACCGTTGTCGGCCACGGTGACATCCAGCCCGACCGCGTGCAGCAGCTCCAGCGCCACCTCGACGTTGATGCGGTTGTCCTCGGCCAGCAGCAGCCGGGCCCCGAGGTGCTCGCTGCGCAGGCGCACCTCGGCATCGGCCAGCGGATTGCCGTCGTCCACCGCCGGCAGCGGGCCGTGGCCGCGTTGCAGCGGGACATCGAACCAGAAGGTGCTGCCCTCGCCCGGCTCGCTGTGCACGCCCACCTCGCCACCCATGATCTCGATCAGGCGCCGGGTCAGGGCCAGACCCAGGCCCGTGCCGCCGAAGCGCCGGGCGGTGCTGCCGTCGGCCTGTTCGAAGGCCCGGAACAGCCGGGCCTGCTGCTCGGGCGTCAGGCCGATGCCGCTGTCGGCCACCTCGAAACGCACCCGCAGATCCTCGCCCGACTGCGACAGCAGCAGCGCACGCAGCGCGACGTGGCCGCTGGCGGTGAACTTGACGGCGTTGCCGGCGAAGTTCAGCAGCGCCTGGCGCAGCCGCGTGGCGTCGCCGCGCAGCCACAGCGGCACCCCGTCGGGGTCGACCTCCAGGCGCAGGCCCTTGCTCTGCGCGGCGTCGCGCACGATGGAAGCCACGTTGTCCAGCACCGCCGAGAGGTGGAAGTTGCGCTGCTCCAGCTCGAGTCGGCCGGCCTCGATCTTCGAGAGGTCGAGGATGTCGTCGATGATCGACAGCAGGTGGCGCCCGGCTCCCTCCATCTTCTCGAGCCGCTCGGCCTGCAGCGGCTGGCGGATGTCGCGCCGCAGCAGGTGGTTCAGCCCGAGGATGGCGTTCAGCGGCGTGCGGATCTCGTGCGACATGTTGGCCAGGAAGCTGCTCTTGGCCTGGCTGGCGGCCTCGGAGGCCTCCTTGGCCTGCAGCAGCTGGCGGTGGGTGGCCTGCAGATCCTGGGTGCGTTCGGCCACGCGGGCTTCGAGCTCCTCGTTCAGGCGCTGCAGCGCGGCCTCGGCCTGCTTGCGCCGCGAAATGTCGCGGTTGATGGTGACGAACACGTCGCGCCCGCCGATGCGCGCACTCTGAAGGCTGACCTCGGCGTCGAACTCGCTGGCGTCGAAGCGCCGGTAGCGGGTTTCGTAGACCACCTCGAGCTGCTCGCCGACGGGCAGGCTGTCCTGCACGGCCTGGCGCGGGCGCGCGGCGTCGATGTCCCAGAGATGCAGCGCCAGCGCCTGCGCCATCGTGCAGCCCAGCATCTGGACGAAGCGCTCGTTGGCCTCGATGAGGCGATGCCCGGCGTCGAAGATCGCGATGCCCTCGACCGCGTTGCGGATCAGGGCACGGTGCCATTCGGCCTCGTTCTCCAGCGCCTCGCGCGCGGCCTTCTCGGCGGTGATGTCCTCCGAAATGCCCAGCAGGAACTCCGCCTCGCCGCGCTCGTTGCGCAGCGCCAGCTTGCGGGTGCGCAGCAGGTGGCGCGCGCCGTCGCGGGTGGTGATTTCCTCCTCGGCGATGTCCATCACCTCGGTGCTGGCCAGCACCTCGCGGTCCCGCGCAGTGAAGGAATCGGCCTGGGCCCTCGGGAAGAAGTCGTGGTCGTTCCGGCCCAGCAGGTCGCTGCGCTGCCAGCCGAGCAGCCGCTCGCCCGCCTCGTTGAAGAGCACGAAGCGCAGCTCGGCCGCATCCTTGAGGAAGACCATGTTCGGGATGTGCTCGACGATCGAGTCCAGCAGCCGGCTGGTGGCCTGCAGCCGGGCGGCCTTGTCGTCGGCGTCGCGCAGCGCCTGATGGCCGGTGGCCTTGAGCGCCGCGATGGCCGTGGCCAGCTCGTCGAGCTCGTCGGGCTTGTCCGGCAGCTGGGCCTGCGCGGCCGGGGGTGCCTCGCGCAGGTCCGCGGGGGTGACGTTGCGCAGCTCTTCGGCCAGCGCCAGCAGCCGGCGGGTCAGCAATCCCTGGTAAGACAGCGACGACAGCAGCGCAATCAGCACGATCACCAGCGCATGGCCCCCGAAGCCCAGCGCCAGTTCCCACACCCAGCGCTGGCGCAACTCGCCCAGATCGGTGACCACGGTGAGCGCACCAAGCTCCTGGCGGCGCCCCTCCTCGAAGTGAAGCAGCGGCAGCGTGACCGAGAGCGTGTCGGCCGACAGCGGCCCCGTGCGCACCTCCAGCGTGTCGGCCCCCTTCTGCTGCAGCCGCACCGCTGCCACATCGGGCAGGGCCTCCAGGCTGCGCAGTTGCAGCTCGACCTGCTTCTGGTCGAAGGCCCAGACGCTTTGCTCCAGCGCCGGCAGCACGAACTGGGCCATGGCCTGCAGGTTGGTCTGCAGCGCCTGGACGCGTTCACGGTAGCCGTGCACCGCCATCGCGGCGGCCACCAGCAGGGAGCACAACCCGCCGACGATGAGCGTCCACAGCAGCATGCGCCGCGCAAAACGGCTGCGCAGGCCGAGGCGGCCGATCCAATCCGTCGCGCCCCCGCGCTGCGATGCTGATCCCACGGCCGGCACCGCTCAGTCGGCGGCGTGCGCGGCCATGAGCAGGCGCTGGTAACTGCCGTCCGCCTTCATCTCGCGCAGCGCCTGGGCCACCCGGGGGGCCAGCGCCTCGTGCCGGCGGTGCAGGTAGAGGTACATGTCGACGTCCTTGAGCGCCGGAGCCAGGGGCGCGATGCCACGCAGCCCCAGGCTGCGCACCAGCGCAACGCCATCGGCATGGGTGTAGAGCGCCAGTTGCACGCGGTCGCCTTCGAGCATGCGAAACATCTGCTCCGGCTTGTCCACCTTGTTGACCACGCGCGCGTTCGCCGCGTTGGCCTCGAACATCTTCCAGCCGATGATGTGCGCCACGCTGTAGGGCTTGAGGCTGTCCCAGCCCTGATCGAGGCGAATCGACGCGTCCTTGGCGAAGGCCACGAAGCTCACGCCGAGAAAGCGCTCGGGCACCTGCACGAGGTTCGGATACTGCGTCGCCAGACCGGCCACGCGCAGCCCCTCGCCATCGACCTCGCCCAGGTTGGCCGCATGCAGCGAGCGCTCCGAGGGCAGGCTGACCAGCTTGAACTCCAGGCCGATGCGGCGGAAGGCCTCACTCGCCAGGGCCTGCAGCGCACGGCGGTCCAGCGGTGTGTTGTTGGTGCTGACGGTGATGGCTGCGGCGGACGCCCCCGCCGCCACCGCCTGCGCCGGTGCGGCGCCAGCGGGCAGCACACAGACCAACGCCAGGCTCAGCGCGCGGACACAGACACCCAGCAAAGCGAAGCGGCGAGCAAAGGACATGGTCGTGACCAGGGTGGGGTGAACGAAATTCGGGCGCCATCCAGCCGCCCGATTCATCCATTGTGCCCCTGCCACCCCGTTCCGATGGGAAGAACAGCGCCGGCCCGACTGTGCAATGCAGCCGATCAGAGGCGCTCGACGACCGTGACGTTGGCCATGCCGCCGCCCTCGCACATCGTCTGCAGGCCGTAGCGCGCACCGCGCTGGCCCAGCGCATGCACCAGCGTCGCCGTCAACTTGGTTCCGGAGCCCCCCAGCGGGTGGCCCAGCGCAATCGCGCCGCCGTTCACGTTCAGCCGCGCCGGGTCCGCGCCCAGCGCCTTCAGCCAGGCCAGCGGCACCGAGGCGAAGGCCTCGTTGACCTCGTAGAGGTCGATGTCCTCGATGCGCAGCCCCGCACGGCACAGCGCCTGCTCGGTCGCCGCCAGCGGCGCCTCCAGCATGATCACCGGGTCACCGCCGCGCACATGCAGCTGGTGGATGCGCGCCAGCGGCGCCACGCCCAGCGTCCGCAGGCCCCGCTCATTGACCACCAGCACGCCGCTGGCGCCATCGCAGATCTGGCTGGCGTTGGCCGCGCTGATCACCCCGCCCGGCTGCAGCAGCTTAACGGTCTGGATCGCGTCCAGCGTCACGTCGAAACGGATGCCCTCATCGACGCTGTGCAACTCGCCAGGCATGGACCCATCCTGGAAACGCACCGGCAGCGCGACGACCTCCTCGCGGAAGAGCCCCGCCTGCGTCGCCGCGATCGCGCGCTGGTGGCTCAGCAGCGCAAAAGCATCCAGGTCGTCGCGCGACAGCCCGTGCTTGCGCGCCAGCGCCTCCGCCCCGGCGAACTGGCTGAAGGGCACGTCACCGTAGCGCGCGCGCAGCCCCTGGCTCATGTACGTGCCCAGCCCGGCCTGCTCGGCCAGCGTGCCGGGCGTGAACATCGGCACCCGCGTCATCGACTCCACCCCGCCGGCGATGACGACGTCCATCGTCCCGGACATCACCGCCTGCGCCGCGAAGTGCAGCGCCTGCTGCGACGAGCCGCACTGCCGGTCGATCGAGGTGGCCGGCACCGACTCCGGCAGCCCCGAGGCCAGCACCGCATTGCGCGCCACATTGCTCGACTGCTCACCCGCCTGCCCGACGCAGCCCCAGATCACATCGTCGACCGCCGCCGGATCCACCCCGCTGCGCGCCACCAGCGCGTCGATCACCGCCGCCGACAGATCGACCGGGTGCCAGCCGCTCAAGCGGCCCTTGCGCTTGCCACCCGCGGTGCGCAGGGCGGCGACGATGAAGGCGTCGGACATGGGGGGTCTCCTCAAAACGGGAGGCGCATTGTCCGCCTGCCACCTCGCCCGGCGCTGTCCCCCGCGTGGCAGGAGCCAGCGCCTGCGGGCCGCCCCAGCCCCGCGAAACCCCACGCAACTGAGGATTCGGCCGACCGTTCCGTCAGCCCGGCGCCCCGGCCAACAGCACCGCCCGGGCCAGCGTCTCCGGGTCCTGCCCCGGCAGCATGCCGTCGATGATCAGCTGCGCCAGCCCGTGCACCAGCGACCAAGCCTTGAGCATGGTCAGCACCGCGGCCGGCTCCACCGCTGCCTGCGGTGCCGCCGGCTCCCCCTGCGCCTGCGCCGCCCCGCGGAAGGCCAGCGACGCGCGCTCGATGGCCTGCTGCAGCTCCGGGTGCGCGGACCGGTCCGCCACCGCCGGGCCGAACATCAGCCGAAAGCGCCCCGGCCGCGCCACCGCAAAGCGCACGTAGGCCAGCCCCATGGCCGGCAACGGCGCGGCCCCGCTGGCCTGCGCGGCCTGAAAGGCCCCGTTCATCGCGCTGCCGAAGGCGTCGAAGCCCCGCACCGCCAGCGCCCCCAGCAGCGCCTCCCGATCGCGGAAGTGCCGGTACGTCGCCGCGGCGCTCACCCC
>DAOLLE010000106.1:0-8439 GCA_035331205.1 Burkholderiaceae bacterium | reverse complement strand
GCCCGATGACCCGTGACGAGCTGAAGGACCTGGCCTGCCTGGGCTTCTCGGCCGACCTGGTGATGCAGTCCTTCTGCCACACCGCCGCCTACCCGAAGCCGGTGGACGTGAAGATGCACCGCGAGCTGCCCAAGTTCATCAGCAGTCGCGGCGGCGTCGCGCTGCGCCCGGGCGACGGCGTGATCCACAGCTGGCTGAACCGCCTGCTGCTGCCTGACACGGTCGGCACCGGCGGCGACTCACACACCCGCTTCCCGATCGGCATCTCCTTCCCGGCCGGTTCCGGCCTGGTGGCCTTCGGCGCCGCCACCGGCGTGATGCCGCTGGACATGCCCGAGTCGGTGCTGGTGCGCTTCAAGGGCGAGATGCAGCCCGGCATCACGCTGCGCGATCTGGTCCACGCGATCCCGCTGTACGCGATCAAGGCCGGCCTGCTGACCGTCGAGAAGAAGGGCAAGAAGAACGTCTTCTCGGGCCGCGTGCTGGAAATCGAAGGTCTGCCGAACCTGAAGGTCGAACAGGCCTTCGAGCTGTCGGACGCCGCCGCCGAGCGTTCCGCTGCCGCCTGCTCGGTGCAGCTGAACCCCGAGCCGATCGCCGAGTACCTGCGCTCGAACATCGTTCTGATGAAGAACATGATCGCCGACGGTTATGCCGACGCCAAGACCCTGCAGCGCCGCATCGAGAAGGTCGAAGCCTGGCTGGCTGACCCGCAGCTGCTCAAGGCCGACGCCAACGCCGAGTACGCCGCGGTCATCGAGATCGACCTGGCCGACATCAAGGAGCCGATCGTCTGCTGCCCGAACGACCCGGACGACGCCAAGTTCATGTCCGAAGTCACCGGCACCAAGATTGACGAAGTGTTCGTCGGTTCGTGCATGACCAACATCGGTCACTTCCGCGCTGCCGGCGAAATTCTGAAGGGCAAGAAGGACATCCCGGTGCGCCTGTGGATGGCCCCGCCGACCAAGATGGACGCCTCCGAGCTGACCAAGGAAGGCTACTACGCCACCCTCGGCGGCGCCGGCGCCCGCATGGAAATGCCGGGCTGCTCGCTGTGCATGGGCAACCAGGCGCAGATCAAGGAAGGCTCGACCGCGATGTCCACGTCGACCCGCAACTTCCCGAACCGTCTGGGCAAGAACACGCAAGTGTTCCTGGGTTCCGCCGAGCTGGCCGCCGTCTGCTCCAAGCTGGGCCGCATCCCGACGGTCGAGGAGTACATGGCCGAAGTCGCCGTCGTCGCCAAGAACGCCGACAAGATCTACAAGTACATGAACTTCGACCAGATCGAGGAGTACGCGGAGACGGCCAAGACGGTGGCCTAAGAGCACCGCATCACCCATCCGGTGAACCCAAGGCCCGCCACTGGCGGGCCTTTTTATTTTCTCCGCACGTTATGAATACCTGCCTTTCGAAAGACCTGACAAAAAATTCTGCCAACAAATTGGCAGTGCAGGACATCCGTCCATAAACTCTTCCGAGTTCGCATCATCATGGAGAACCATTCCACAGCATCTTGCGAACATTTCGGGAGAGAACATGATCAGCAAAAAAATTCAGTCACTCCTGCAATCCCTCAATCAAGGGCTTGTCGATCGAGAAAATACGCTGAAGTTAGCGCTCCTCACGGCGCTGGCCGGAGAAAATATTGTTCTGGTGGGGCCTCCAGGGACCGGCAAAAGCCTGGTGGCACGGCGCATCGCGCGGAGCCTCTCCGACGAAGGCGTCGATTACTTCGAGTATCTGCTGACCAAATTCTCTACGCCCGAGGAGCTGTTCGGTCCCCTGTCGATCGCGGCGCTCAAGGCCGACCGGTTCCAGCGCAACACCGAAGGATATTTGCCGACGGTGCGGATGGCCTTCCTCGATGAGATCTTCAAGGCCAGCTCGTCGATCCTGAACGCCCTGCTGACGATCCTGAACGAGCGCGTTTATCACAATGGCCCCCAGGTTCAGAACGTGCCGCTGCAGGCGCTGATTGCCGCCTCCAACGAATTGCCCACCGATCAGGAGGAACTCGGTGCGCTGTACGACCGATTCCTGGTGCGCGTGTTCGTCGACTATGTGGGCGCGCACAGCCTGTCGAAATTGTTCGCGCCCACCACTGAGCCCGAACTCCATCCCGCCGACCGCATCACACCCGCCGAGCTGGAGCAGATTCGCCGCACAGCCCCTGAAGTCGCCTTCCCACCCGAACTGATTCAGGCCGTGCAGGACATCTGGGCCGCCCACCGGGAGGCATTCAAGGAAGACCGCCGCGAAAGCCTGTCCGACCGCCGGCTGAAGAAGGTCATCCACCTGCTGCGCGTCTCAGCGGCCACCAATGGACGGCAGGCGGTCGATCTTTCCGACCTGATGCTGCTCAAGGACTGCCTGTGGAACCACGCGGACAACGCCGTCAAGGTTCGGGAACTGGTGCTCGGCACGCTGCGGCGCCACAGCCGGCAGGTGCCGGTGGATCAGGTGGCGGTGCCCAGCCCGTTGGCCGAGCAGGCGCCACAGATCACCTATGTGCTGGACAGTGACGGTCGCACCTTGGTGCCCATCTCGGCAACGTCGGCGCAGACAACCCAGCCCACGGCTCCAGCCCGTTCCTCCGCCCCGATGGGCGCCGTGGTCAAGGGCTACGCGGGCAGCGGCACGGCCGATGACCCGCTGCTGATCCAGTCCATTGATGACCTGATGGATCTGACCCGCCCCGAAGTCGGCCAACAGGGTTACCACTTTCGGCAAACGGCGGATCTGGACATCAGCGGCATCAGCACCTGGCCTGCGATCAATTTGAAGGGCACCTATGACGGGGGGCGGCACAGCGTGACGGACAAGACCGTCAGCGACGACTCTCACCGGTGGCTGTTCAAATCACTGGCCGCCAGCCGCGTAGTGGGTCTCACACTGAAGAGTTGCGGCTTGTCGGAGGTGACAGTCAACAAGTCAGAGCTGCAGTCGTGTAGTACGTCGATGAACCTGACCGGGACTGCCCGTGACTGCAATATTTCTTTCTGCACATCAACAAGAAATATCGTGACCATGCGCGCAACCCAATGCGAATTCAAATCATGCAAAAGCGGAAGGTCTATTGCAGATTATGTCGAGAAGTCGAAAATACACAGCTGCCAATCCAACTGGCCACTCATATTAAGAGGAGCCAGTGGTACCGACATAGAAAACTGCATAACAATGATAAGTCGAGGATTCAATCAATCAGGCAATTGGGGCTGCATTGCTGACGTTATAGACTCAACATCGATCAAAAAGTGCTTAACCAAAGCAGATTTGTGCACATCCGGAATTAGCGGCATTGTGCGCAAGATCAATTCTGGCAAAATTAGTCGATGCGCCGTTGGCGCAACGCCTATCGCTCTCCGTGGAACAATTACTACCCACGAGTCAACCGCTCAAACAGAAAAAAATGTAGCCCTTGACAGTGTCAAAAGCAGTGGCGGCATTGATGGGAGCCCCATCGCAGCTGAGCAATTCACTCAGAGATTCTTCGAATATTCTCTGGAGTGGGATTTTCAGAATATATGGATCTGGGATGACTTCAACCAGCAGCCAACTCTGCGCCATGTGGGGGCAGATGCAACGCCGGTCGAAGAGATCAACAACGTTCAGCCCGAAGCCGCAAAGGGAAGAACCGTCGACCTGCTGACCCACCAAGTTCAAGCCAACCTCTGGCTCTGAGGCAGCGAGCGCCATGCTGAACCGCCTTTCGTTCCTACCATTGCTGGCGTCGCTGGCGTTCAAGCCGATCAAGTACTTCATCGACAGCACCTTCCGCGAGAAGGTCACGCCCGTGCCGGGCAGCGTGGTGTATTGCGACCTCTGGCTGGCCGTGGAGCATTCCGGGATCCATGTCGATGACGGCCGCATTTCAAACATCGTGGTCGATGGGCTGGCGGAAAGTAGCGTGCAACTCAGCAACGCCGGAGATTTCACCAGCAAGAGCACACTGGGCCGCAAGATCTACGTCTCCTGCGACAAGCACGGCCCCGTCGGGCATGCCGCAGCGGCTGAGCACGCAGCCAGCCAATTGGGCGAGCGCGCGTTCTACGGGCTGGTGATCAAGAACTGCCACCAGTTTTCGACGCGCTGCGTCAACCAAGTGGAAAAGCGGGCGGAGGAAGACTCGCTGCTGGATCGCGTGGTCAGTGGCGCATGGAACAGGTTGACCGGGATCCTCGATGAAACCTGGGAGCCGACGATGGCGGCGCTCAAAAAGTCCGCCCGCCAGCAGCTTGGCGCCACCAAATGGCGCCTGTGGGATTGGCAACAGGACAGCGGAATCCCTCACGAGGAAGCACCCGCAGTTGAACCGGACTGGGGAGAAATCCATCGGCAGCTCCAACATCTCCCGCTGACGCCCGAGCACATCGCCCACCTGCGCCTGCAGCTCGATGAGGTGAAAGCCTATGAAGCGGAAATCAACGACGAGTCTCTGCCCAACCCGATCCTGCAGCGCCTGACCACCTATCGGCAAACCCTCGGCGACATCAGCGACATGTATACGAGGGCCGAGGCATTTCTGAACGCTTGCCGGGGCGCGAATTTTTCCTATGCCGATCTGAAGGCGGGTGGCGAAGATTTCACAAAACTCGCGCAGCAGATCCGTGGCAATCCGAGGATTCAGGAGCTGGTGCGCAAGCTGGGGCGCCAGCATGTGGCCGAGGAAGTGAAACGCCAAACGCGCATTCCGCAGGCCAGCCGCAGCGAAGTCCACGGCACGCACCGCAGCAACGACCTGATGCGGCTGCTCCCCAGCGAGCTGATCAATCTGGAAGACGACGCGCTCGAAACCCTGTTCTACGCCCGCCTGCTGGAAAACAGTCTGCTGACCTATGAACTGAGTGGCAGCACGTTCGCCCACGGCGAAACCACCGAGGCGCGCCAGAAACGCACAGGCCCGGTGGTGGCCTGCCTCGACACGTCGGCCAGCATGCAGGGCGAGCCGCTGCTGAAGGCCAAAGCGCTGTTACTGGCGGTGGCCGGCATCCTGAAGGCAGAAGACCGCTCACTGCACGTGATCCTGTTCGGTGCCAGCGGGCAGATCCAGACGTTCGCGACGGACCGGCGTAACGATGCAGCGGGACTGCTCGCCTTCCTGCGCCAGGGCTTCGGCGGCGGCACGGATTTCGAATCCCCTCTGCAGCATGCCCTGCAGATCATCGCAACACACCCTGACTACCTGAAGGCCGACGTGCTGATGATTTCGGATGGGGATTGCCAGCCCAGCCGCGAATTCACAACCCGGCTGCAGGCACAGAAGCGGCAACTGAATTGCCGGGTGTATTCGGTGCTGTGTGCCGGCCAGCGGGTGGCCGACTCGTTCAGCGATGAGGTGCTGTTGATCTAAGCGTCCGCTTGGGAAGAAACTTCAGTCAAACAACCGTCGACCCGCACCAGCACGTCCGCGTGGTTTGGTCGATGTAGCGGAGAAGGGGGCGTAGGTTTGGCTGAAGGTCAATTTCTCCTCCTGACGAGGCGACTGCCTCACAGGGTGCGTTCTGCGGCATCCGCCTCCCGCTCACTAACCGGCCCAGTGCGGGCCGATGTTGGCGGCAACGTGGTGATGTTGAAGCATCACTACATTTGTCATAATATACAAGCAATCAACAGAACGCCCCATGACCATCCACACCCTCTCCAGCCGCGAGTTCACCCGTGACGTCGCTGCAGCCAAGCGCGCGGCGCAGGAGGGGCCGGTGTTCATCACGAACCGGGGCAGGCCCGAGTACGCGCTGCTCAAGGTGGAGGACTACTTCCGCCTGGCCGGGCAGGCGCCGGTAAGTCTGCTGGATGCGATGGACGGGATGGCACAGCCGGAGGCCGAAGCGTTCAGCTTTGCACCCGCCGACATCCAGTTGAAGCCGGCCGATCTCGATTGAGTCGACGGGTCATGTACCTGCTGGACACCAACGTCATCTCCGAGCTGCGCCGCGGCAAGAAGGGCGCAGATCCCGGTGTGCAGCGCTGGGCGGCGGGTGTCGCAGCGGCGCAGATGTTTCTGTCCGCGATCACCATCCTGGAGATCGAGCAGGGCATCTTGCTGAAGGCGCTGCGCGACCCCAATCAGGCGGAACACCTGCGCACCTGGTTCGAGGCGGTTCGGCAGCTCTTCGTCGGCCGCGTGCTGCCGTTCGGCGAAGGGGCAGCCCTGGTGTGCGCCGCGCTGCATGTTCCCAAACCACGCTCGGAGCGGGACGCCATGATTGCGGCCACAGCATCCGAGCACGGCTTCACGCTGGTCACGCGCAACGTGGCCGACTTTGCCGGCAGCGGCGTGCCGCTCCTCAATCCGTGGGACGTCAGGGATCTGCCGGACTCCGGTGCCCGCAGCAGCCAACGCTGATGTGGGTCTTCCTTGAACTCCTGCTGATCGCCTTGGTTGCCGCCCCCATCGCCTGGGCCTGGCGGCAGGCCGTCAAGAATGCGCAGGCCGATCGGCAGGTGCGCGAGAACGATGAGCGCAAAAGCGGCAGCTGACGCCTCCCGGAGGCAGGCTCGTCACATCTGGGCAGGCGCCGCGGCCAGGTCCATCCAGAACACCTCCCACTGGTGCCCGTCCAGGTCGGCAAAGCCGTGCTGGACCATGAAGCCGTGGTCCTTGCGTTCCACCGGCGTGGTGGCGCCGGCGACCACGGCCCGGGCGACGAGTTCATCCACCTCGGCGGCGCTGTCGCAGGACAGGGCGATCAGCACCTCGGTGCTCTGCGTGGCGTCGGCGACGGGCTTGGGGGTGAAGCCCTCGAAGAAGGGCTTGACCAGCAGCATCGCGTAGATGTTCTCGGCGATCTCCAGGCAGGCCCCGTGCTCGTTGGTGAAACGGGGGTTGAAGTGCAGGCCCAGCGCCTCGAAGAAGGCGCGCGAGCGCGCCAGGTCGGCAACCGGCAGATTGACGAAGATCTGGCGCAGCATGGTGGATCACGCCGCGCCGGCGCCCTCGCCCATCGCCGGCTGCAGCAAGCTGTGGCGGTTGCCCTCGGTGTCGACGAAGGACACATAGTCGCCCACGCCGGGAATCGCCATCGGTTCGCCCAGCACCTCACCGCCGGCCGCGGTGACCCGGGCCATCGCGGCACGTACATCGTCCACGCCGATCACCACCGAGGGGTGCTGCATCGGCCAGTCGGGCTTGAAGGGAAACAGGCCGCCGTTGATCGCGCCGCGCACCGCGCCGGGAGCGTTGCTGTCGGTCGTGGCGGTGGTGGCCAGCAGGTAGTCGCCCATCTCCGGGCCGAACTGCTGCATCTGCCAGCCGAAGGCCTCGGCGTAAAACCTCGCCGCGCGGGCGGCGTCTCGATAAGGCATCTCGAAGTGGACGACCGGGCAGGGTGATGTCATGGCAGGAACCTCCAGCAGGAATGACCCGCCGATCCTAGTCACGGCAGCGGCTCAGGCGTGACAGGGTTCACACGGCCGCGATCACCCGGGGGTCCATCGGCGAACACACGCGCGATCAGCGCACCTTCGGCCGGCGCGCCGATAGGTATGCGCACCTTCACCGGGCTGCCGAGCGCGGCGCTGACCGGCTCGCCGTCGGTGTTGCGCATCTCGGCCAGGGTCAGCAGGCGGTTGCCGGCGGGGTGGACGACCTCCAGCGTGTCGCCCACGGCGAAGCGGTTCTTGGTCTCGACCTCGGCCCAGCCGTCGGCGCCGACGCTGAGCACCTCGGCGACGAACTGGCTGCGCCGCGCCTCGGAGCTGCCGCTCAGGTAGTTCTGGGTGTCTTGGGTGGCGTGGCGCTCCAGGAAGCCGCTGGTGTAGCCGCGGCTGGCGAGGCTTTCCAGATCGGTGAGCAGCGCGGGGTCGAAGCGGCGGCCGGCCACCGCGTCATCGATCGCACGGCGGTAGGCCTGGGCGGTGCGGGCGACGTAGTAGCGGCTCTTGGTGCGGCCCTCGATCTTCAGCGAATCGACGCCGATGGCCACCAGCCGCTCGACGTGCTCGATGGCGCGCAGGTCCTTGCTGTTGAGGATGTAGGTGCCGTGCTCGTCCTCCATCACCGGCATCAGCTGACCGGGGCGCTCGCCCTCCTCCATCAGCCAGACGCGATCGGCCAGCGGGTGACGCTGCGCACCGCCACAGGCGGCGAAGGACTCGTCGGCCTGGGCCTGCTCGGCGGCGAAGTCGAAGCGCTCGCCCGCCGCCAGCGCCGCAGGCAGCGCCTCGGGCTGGACCTCGCCGCTGTCGTTGGCCTCGCCGCCCGGCTGGGTGCTGTAGGACCAGCGGCAGGCGTTGGTGCAGGTGCCCTGGTTGGGGTCGCGGCGGTTGAAGTAGCCCGACAGCAGGCAGCGCCCGGAGTAGGCGATGCACAGCGCGCCGTGTACGAAAACTTCCAGCTCGATGTCGGCACAGGCGTCGCGGATCTGGGCAATCTCGTCCAGGCTGAGTTCACGCGACAGGATGATGCGCGACACCCCGGCGCGCTGCCAGAAC
>DAOLLE010000105.1:0-8452 GCA_035331205.1 Burkholderiaceae bacterium | reverse complement strand
GGGGGCGGGTGGCGGTGGATGCGGTCATGTCAGCCAGTGCGAATGGGCGCCGACCGGGACGGCCGAGCCGTTGCCACTGTAGGCAGCGGCGCCGCCGGCCAAGGTCCGAAATGACCACTTCCGGCCGCCCAGATCCGCCGCCGGCGCGCGCCGGGCGAATTCGCGAACAAGTGACGCGCAGGCCTAAAGTTTGTTTGGCTGGGCACCGACAACCATCTCAACGGATCGCACAAACGATTCGTCGTCCGGTAAGCCGGCTGAAGGGTTCAGAACCAAGGTTCGAAACCGATATCCAGGCTGACGAGCGCCGGGGAAAAGGATCGGGTCCACCGGGATCCGCAAGCAGTGCTAAGACGGCGCTCAGGACCGCCAGGAATTTCGGTCCGCCGTAAACCGTGTAGGAGTTCATCATGTCCAGCTCGATCAATACCAACGTCATTTCGCTGAACGCGCAACGCAATCAGAGTGCTTCGGCTTCTTCTCTGGCGACGTCGATGCAGCGTTTGTCGTCGGGTCTGCGCGTCAACAGCGCCAAGGACGATGCGGCCGGCCTGGCGATTGCCGAACGCATGAATGCGCAGGTCAAGGGCATGAATGTGGCGATCCGCAATTCCAATGATGGGATCTCGCTGGCGCAGACGGCCGAAGGTGCCTTGGGCAAGATGGCCGATTCCCTGCAGCGCATGCGTGAATTGGCGGTGCAGTCGGCCAACGCCACCAACAGTGATAGCGATCGTGATTCGCTCGACAAGGAATTCGGTGAGCTGGCCAAGGAAATTCAACGCGTCGCCGGCGGTACGACCTTCAACGGCCAGGCGATTCTCGGCAGCAATGCCGGGGGGCAGCAGTTCCAGGTCGGTGCCAATACCACCAGCAACGACACGATCACGATCACCACGACCAACATGACTTCCGATGCGAGCATCACCGCGGTGGCGGGCACCGACAACACCGGTGCCGGTCGCGCGGTGATCGACAGCACCACGAACGGAAGCTTGACCACCGTCATCAACGACATCGATGCCGCCATCGACAAGGTCAACTCCGAGCGCGCCACGATGGGTGCCTCGCAGTCGCGTTTCGACTCGGTGATCTCGAACCTGCAAACCTCGGTGGAGAACCAGTCGGCTGCCCGCGGTCGCATCATGGATGCGGACTTCGCTTCCGAAACCGCGAATCTGAGCCGTGCGCAGATCCTGCAACAGGCCGGCAACGCCATGATCGCGCAGGCCAACCAGCTGCCGCAGCAGGTCATGAAGCTGCTGCAGTGATCGACTCCGGCAGGGCGGCGATCACCCGAACCCCACCGCCATCGGCACCGCCGATGGCGGTTTTTTCATTGGCGCGGCTGGTCTTTGTCGGGCCGTGAACTGCACGGCGATCGGTGGCCATTTCACCGCATCAACCCGGCGGGGCACTCTCCACAATCCATCCCACAGAAGTCCTCGCGCTTCTGCCGACCGGGCCGGGCCCGGCCAAGACACCCACTGGCTGGGGCCGCATCGGCAGGCGGCGAAGCAGTTGCCGCCCCGAGCGTTCGTTTTCGTTGGAGTGATACACCATGGCCCAGACGATCAACACCAATCTGGCTTCATTGAATGCCCAGCACAACCAGGCCAACTCGGCGGCCTCGCTGGCGACGTCCATGCAGCGCCTGTCGTCCGGGCTGCGCGTCAACAGCGCCAAGGACGACGCCGCAGGCCTGGCGATCGCCGAGCGCATGAATGCCCAGGTCAAGGGCATGAATGTGGCGGTGCGCAATGCCAACGATGGCATTTCGATGGCGCAGACGGCCGAAGGGGCGCTGGGCAAGGTGGCCGATGCGCTGCAGCGCATGCGTGAGTTGTCGGTGCAGTCGGCGAATGCGACGAACAGCGGCAGCGACAAGGATTCGCTGGACAAGGAGTTCGGTCAGCTCGCCAACGAAGTGCAGCGCGTGCTGGGCGGCACGACCTTCAATGGCCAGAGCATCCTCGCCGGTGGCGCGGGCGCCCTGCAGTTCCAGATCGGGGCGAACACCACCACCGACGACTCGATCACGATCACCACCACCAACCTGACCACCGATGCGAGCATCACGAATGTCGCCGGCACCGACAACATCGGATCGGGTCGCGCAGTGATCGATAGCTCGGCCAATGCGAGCGCGATTCAGACGGTCATCAACGACATCGACCAGGCGCTCGACAAGGTGAACGCCGAGCGCGCCACGATGGGGGCTTCGCAGTCGCGCTTCGACTCGGTGATCTCGAACCTGCAGGTGTCGGTGGAGAACCAGTCCGCGGCCCGCGGCCGGATCATGGATGCCGACTTCGCGGCGGAAACTTCCAACCTCAGCCGCGCGCAGATCCTGCAGCAGGCCGGTAACGCGATGATCGCGCAGGCCAATCAGCTGCCGCAGCAGGTGATGAAGCTGCTGCAGGGCTGACGGTGCGCGCAGCCGCCGTGGTCCAGGCCCTGGAGGCTGCGGTGGGCCTCAAGTTCCAGGTAACACCGACGATAGAACAGTCGTCCGCGGCCGAAAGGCTCCGGGCGACTCGTTGTTTCCAATGTGTTACGTCATGAAGGACATGCGCCATGGCCTCCATCAGTTCAGCAGGCATCGGCAGCGGCCTCGACGTCGGTTCGATCATCACCCAGTTGATGACGGTCGAAAAGGCGCCGCTGACGCAGATGCAGAAGGACGCCAGCAAGGTTCAATCCAAGCTCAGCGCCTACGGCACCATCCAGAGTGATGTGGCCGCCTTGCGCGACGCGGCCCAGAAGTTGACCCAGCCGTCGACCTGGGGGGATACCACCGCCACGTCCACCGACAGCAGCGTCGTCACCGCGACCACCGACAGCAGCGCCACGGCGGGCAACTACAGCCTCACGGTGCAGCAGCTGGCCAGCGCACAGACGCTGGCATCGACCGCCTGGCCGGCCTCGCTGTCCACGCTGGGATCGGGACGGCTGCGCATCGAGATGGGCAGCTGGGCGGCCGGGCAGACCAGTTTCACGGCGAAGAGTGGCTCGACGGCCACCGAGGTGGTGGTGCTGGCCACGGACACGCTGGCCGATGTGCGCGACAAGATCAATTCGGCCAAGTCCGGCGTGATGGCCTCGATCGTCAACGACGCCTCGGGGGCGCGGCTGGTGCTGCGCGCCTCCGAGACCGGGGCGGCGAACGCCTTTCGCATCTCCGCCACCGACGACGATGGCGACAACACCGACAAGAGCGGCGTGTCGGCGCTGGCCTTCGACCCGTCGGCCAACGTCAACGCGATGGCGCAGACCCAGGCCGCGCTCGATGCGCAGGCCACCATCAACGGATTGAGCGTGACCTCCTCCAGCAACACGCTGACCAACGTCATCGACGGTGTGACGCTCAAGGTCGGCAAGGTCAGCAGCAGTCCGGTGGGTTTGTCGATCGAATCGAATACCGCCTCGATGAAAACCGCGGTGACCGCCTTTGCCGACGCCTACAACAACCTTGCCAAATACCTGTCGACGCAAACCGCCTACAACGCGGGCAGCAAGACCGGCGGGACTTTGCAGGGAGATTCGGGCACCAACTCGCTGCGCTCGGCCATGCGCAGCATCATCGGCGACACCGGCACGATGAGCGGGGCTTACACGCGTCTGGCCGACGTGGGGCTCAATCCGCAGGGCGATGGCACGCTGAAGGTGGACACGACAAAACTGGACAATGCCCTGTCGGGGCACCTCAGCGATGTCAAGGCGGTGTTTGCCGCCTCGGATTCGAATTCCACCACCGGCAACGGCTTCGGCACCCGCCTGCGCGAATGGGGCGACAGACTGCTGAGTTTCGACGGGTCGTTGACGACGCGTTCGACGAGTTTGCAGCACGAGCTCGACGCCAACAGCAAGAAGCAAAGCGATTTCAATAATCGAATGACCGCCGTCGAAACGCGACTGCGGGCCCAATACACCGCGCTGGACGCCAACATGGCGAAACTCAATGCGCTGTCGTCCTATGTGACGCAGCAGATCACGACGATGAACAAGAACAGCAGTTGAGGCGCGATCCCCCGAACTGGCCCCCGCGAACGGGGGCTCCAAAACCCCTGTGATCGCTCAAGTCCGAAACGCCCGACGTCGATAACACAAGCATCTCGTTCAACACCCCATCAGCAGAAAGCGCCACATGTTCAGCAACCCAGCTTCCTCGGTGAATCGGCTCCGGAGCATGGCTCACATGTACCACCAGGTCGGCGTGCAGACCGGCGCCTCGATGGCGTCGCCGCACACGCTGACGCTGATGCTGTTCGACGGTTTCCTCGACGCCGTCAAGTACGCCCGCCAAGCGATGTCCGACGGCCGCACCCAGGACAAGGGGCGCCACATCGGTCACGCCGCGCGCATCGTCGACGAGGGGCTGAAGGCGGCGCTCAATCTGCAAGGTGGTGGCGAGCTGGCGATGAACCTGCGTGACCTGTACGACTACGCCCAGGTGCGCCTAATGCACGCCAACCTTCGCAACGACGACCGGGCGCTGGTCGAGGTGCTGGCGCTGATCGAGCCCCTGCGCGATGCCTGGGTGGCCATCGGGGGCCGTTTGCCCTCCTGAGCGTTCGAGGTTGTCCCACCGAGCCAGACCATGACGCCTTCTCGCATCCCTACCGAACCGTCCACCTCCATGAACAACGCCTTGCTTCAGTACTACGAGGCCATCGAGACCGCCAGCCACGAGATGCTGGAAGCCGCGCGCATTGGTGACTGGGACCGCGTCGTCAAGCTCGAAGGTGCCTGCGCCGTCCTGATCTCCCAGCTCAAGCACGCGGCGGGCGACTTCAGCCTCGGCGCCGAGGAGGCGCAGATCAAGTCGCGCATCATGCAGCGCATCCTGCTCAACGACGCCGAGATCCGCCACCTGGCCGAGCCCTGGCTCGAGGACCTCGACCACATGCTGGTGGCCAAGCCGCGCAACGTCCTGCACTGACGCGCCCTGGAGGCGAACATGTCGATCTTTCAGGTCGCCGAGCCGCTCGAGCGCAGCCCGCGGGCTGCCGACCTTCCGGCTGCGGGCGAGGATTTCCGCGTCAACAGCGCCGCCGAGGTGCACACGCTGTTGCGTCGCTTCGTCGACGGCGACGTGCCGCTGGCGCTGACCGCGCCGGACGGGACGCACTACAGCACCACACTGTGGGCCGACGATCCGGTGCGCGGCGTCGTCGTTTTTTCCGCCGACCCGAGCGACCTGCGGGTCCACCGCCTGGTCGAGAGCGACGAGGTGGTGGCGGTGGGCTACCTGGACGAGGTGAAGATCCAGTTCGAGGTCCGCAGCCTGGTGCTGGTGCACGGGCTGGATGCCAGTGCGCTGAACGCCGAGTTCCCGGCCGAGTTGTTCCGCTTCCAGCGCCGTGGCGCCTTTCGCGTGCGCCCGCTGACGCACGCGCAGCCGACGGCGCGCTTCGTCCACCCCGCAGCACCCAGCATCCAGTTGACGCTGCGGGTGATGGACATCAGCCAGGGCGGGGTCGCGGTGTTCCTGCCGGACGACGTGCCAGCCCTGCCCGAAGGCAGCGAGTTGCCGGCGGTGTCGCTGGAGCTCGACCCGCAGACGCGGCTGACCACCCGACTGCGCGTGGTGCACGTGTCGACGCCCGAAACGCACAGCCGCGGCACCCGCCTGGGCTGCGAAATCGACGGGTTGGGCAGCGAAGGCGCACGCGCCCTGCAGCGCTACATCGACCAGACGCAGCGGCGCAGGCGCAGCTTCGCGATGATTTGACCGCCGCCGGGCGTCGGCAGGTTCCGAACGAGACCAGAGCGGCCTGAGGGCCGCTTTCGTGTTTGAGCCGGCCGGGTGTGGCGGCCCGGTCGTCAGACCTGGATGTTCATGATGTCGCTGTAGGCCTGCACCAGGCGGTTGCGCACCTGCAGCGCGGCCTGGAAGCCGATTTGGGCCTTCTGCATCGCCACCATCGTCTGCTCGATGCTGACGGTGGGGTTGTCCAGCGCGACCTCGCGCTGCAGCGCCTGGGCGCTGTTCTGTGACTGGCTGACGTTGCGCAGCGCCTGCGAGAAGGCCACCGAAAAGTCACCGCTCGCCGCGCCGGGCGAGGCGCTGCGCGCCGTCGAACCCAGCCCGGCGGCCTGGGCGCTCTCGCGCACCCGCTGCGCGACCTGCGGCATGCCGGCCCGGGTGGCCGCCTGGGCAAAGTCGAAGGGTTTGAGCTTGACGTCCATCGGAGGGCCTCTCGGCGCGCGGACCCGGCACGGGGCCAGGGTCGATGGGGCCATCCTAGTCGGCCGCCGCTGCCGCGATGGTCGGAACTGCCGCGCCTTCGCTGAGTTGTTTGCGCCATGACGGCGGGGCCCGGTCCTCAAGAATCCAGCTCGAGGAATCCCCCATTCGCCGGCCCTTGCGAGCCGGCGCCGCTTCGCCAGGCCATGGACAACGCCACGCTGCAACCGCTCACCGCCAACACGGCCGCTGCCGACGCGCCGCCGCCCGGCTTTCTGGCGCGGCTGCAGGCCCTGCCGATGGCGCGCAAGCTGCTGCTCGGCGGCGGCATTGCGGCACTGCTGGCGGTGGTGATCACCGCGGTGGCGATGAACACCGGCACCGAGTACAAGGTGCTGTTCGCCAACCTGTCGGACAAGGACGGCGGCGCGGTCGTCGCCCAGCTGTCGCAGATGAACGTGCCCTACAAGTACACCGAGGGTGGCACCGCGGTGCTGGTACCGGCCGAGAAGGTGCACGACGTGCGGCTCAAGCTCGCCCAGGCCGGGCTGCCCAAGGGCTCGACGGTGGGTTTCGAGCTGATGGACAACGCCCGTTTCGGCACCACGCAGTTCCAGGAGCGGCTGAACTTCCAGCGCGGGCTCGAGGGCGAACTGGTGCGCTCGATCACCGCACTGGCCGCCGTCGAGGCCGCGCGCGTGCACCTGGCGCTGCCCAACCAGAACGGCTTCTTTCGCGACCAGCAAAAGCCCAGTGCCTCGGTGCTGCTGACGCTGCGCGCCGGTCGCTCGCTCGACCGGGCGCAGCTCGCCGGCATCGTTCACCTGGTGTCGTCGAGCGTGCCCGAGATGAACCCGAAGGCGGTCAGCATCCTGGACCAGACCGGCGCGCTGCTGTCCGGCCCGCCCGAGGGCATGGCCGGGCTGAACGGCCCGAACGGCATGGACGCGCAGCAGCTGCAGTACGTCAACCAGATCGAGGCGCAGTACACCAAGCGCATCCTCGACATCCTGGAGCCGGTCGTCGGGCGCGACAACCTGCGCGCCCAGGTCAGCGCCGAGATCGACTTCTCGCAGACCGAGTCGACCTCCGAGGAGTTCAAGCCCAACCAGGGCGGTGAGCCCGCGGCGGTGCGCAGCGCGCAGACTTCGGAAAGCGGCGCGCCCGGCAGCAACCTGCCCAGCGGCGTGCCTGGGGCGATGAGCAACCAGCCCCCGGCGCCCGCCAGCGCGCCGATCAACGGCCAGGCCCAGGCGATGCAGGGCGCCCAGACCGGCGGCAACGGTGCTGGCGGCAACCTGCGCCGCGAGGCGGTGACCAACTACGAGGTCGACAAGACGGTGCGCGTGACCCGGGCGGCCACCGGCTCGATCAAGCGCCTGAGCGCGGCGGTGGTGGTGAATCACCGCAGCACGACCGACAAGAAGGGCAACGCGCAGACCCTGCCGCTGCCGCAGGAAGAGATCGACAAGCTCACCGCGCTGGTGCAGGAGACGGTGGGCTTCAGCAAGGACCGCGGCGACTCGGTGCGGGTGATCAACGCGCCCTTCAAGCCCGAGAAGCCCGCCGAGGACGGCACGCCGTTCTGGAAGCAGCCCGAGATGCAGCAGACGCTGCGCCAGCTGGCCTGGCCGCTCGCCCTGGCGCTGGTGGCGCTGATCGTCGTGTTCGGCGCGATCCGCCCGGTGCTCAAGGAAGCCGCCCCGAAGGAGCCGCCCAAGCTGGTCGACGCGGTGGTCGACGACGCGCAGGAACTCCCCGCCCTCGGCGATGGCAGCACGGCCGATGGCGCCGGCGGCCTGGTGCCGGCCCTGGCCGGGCCGGCAGACGATCCGATGCAAAAACGCCTCGAGGAGGCCAAGCGTCTGGCGAAGGAAAACCCGGCGGCGGTGGCCAACATCGTGCGCGGCTGGGTCAGCCGCGACGCCTGACCGGCGCTGCCGCCTCACCATCACCGCGACAGGAACACCGACATGGACGAGCAAGGCCTGGAAGACGCAGCGATCCTGATGATGTCGCTGGGCGAGGAAGAAGCCGCCGAGGTCTTCAAGCACCTCACGCCCAAGGAGGTGCAGCGCCTGGGCGAGACGATCGCGCGGATGAAGACCGTCTCGCGCGAGCGCTTCGATGGCGTGCTCGAGCGCTTTCACGAGCAGGCCGAGGCGCACAGCATGCTCGTCAACGACACCGACGAGTACGTCAAGAACGTGCTGCGCAAGGCGCTGGGCGAGGACAAGGCCAACCTGCTGATCGACCGCATCC
>DAOLLE010000104.1:0-8521 GCA_035331205.1 Burkholderiaceae bacterium | reverse complement strand
GCACACCGGCGTGCCGGGGTCGCCGGCATCGACGATCGACTGGTGCGACCGCCGCCTGGGCGCGCAACACCAGGACGTGGCCGCCGAGGTGGGCGACTTCGTGCTCCAGCGCGCCGATGGCCTGTGGGCCTACCAGTTGGCGGTGGTGGTCGACGACGGCGCGCAGGGCGTCACGCACGTGGTCCGCGGTGAGGACCTGGCCGACAACACGCCGCGCCAGATCCTGCTGCAGCGGGCACTGGCGTTGCCGACGCCGGTCTATTTGCACACGCCGCTGTTGCGCGCTGCCGACGGGGAGAAGTTGTCTAAAAGCCACGGCGCGCCGCCGGTGGACCTGAGCGATCCCGTGGGCGCGCTGGCCGATGCGGCCGATGCGCTGGGCCTCCCGATCCGGGGGATGTTCCATTCAGGAGCGGGGCCCAGCCTCCCTGAGCTGTTGGGGCTTGGGGTCTCCCTGTGGGGACAGGAATTTCGCCTGATGGCATCATGCTTCACCCCATGATGTTCGGTGCGCCCTGCCCGGGGGCGGTGCGCGCCTGTTGTTTGCAAGGCAGATACCGATGACCACCACCCCGTCCGGCCTCCACATCGAAGACACCGTGCCCGGCAACGGCGCCGCCGTCGCACTCGCTGGCAAGCAGGTGAGCGTTCACTACACCGGTTGGCTGCACGACGCGAGCCGACCCGATGGCCGCGGACGCAAGTTCGATTCCAGCAAGGATCGCGGCCAGCCCTTCCGCTTCGACCTCGGCGCCGGCATGGTGATCCGCGGCTGGGACGAGGGTGTGCAGGGCATGCGCGAAGGCGGCACCCGCGTGCTGGTGATCCCGCCCGAGCTCGGCTACGGCGCGCGCGGCGCCGGTGGCGTGATCCCACCGAATGCGACGCTGGTCTTCGAGGTCGACTTCCTCGGTTACTGAGCGCCCGCAGGGCCGGGCTGTGCCCCGCCCGCTCCCCGCGGGGAGCGAGTCGTCCCGGCGTGGCCCGGTGACGGCTCGACAGGCAGCACCGCACGGAGTGGCCCGTTCTCCGGCGGAGCCGGGCGCGCCGCCCGCCTGAGCTGTGGCCGAGCCGCTAACATGAAGGCATGGCCCGGCCGCCACAGGGTGTAGCGCGGCGGGCTGGCTGTTTCGCCCCAACGCTGCCCATCATCAAGGAGACCTCATGCCCGGCCTGCTGCCTCACGTGGACCCGGAGGGCCTGCTCGAGTTTTCGGTGGTGTACACCGACCGCGCGCTGAACCACATGTCCGCCAAGTTCCAGGGCGTGATGCGTGACATCTCCTTGTTGCTCAAGGGCGTCTACCGCGCGCAGTCCGCGGTGATCGTGCCGGGCAGCGGCACCTTCGCGATGGAGGCCGTGGCTCGCCAGTTCGCCTCCGGCCAGCGCTGCCTGGTGATCCGCAACGGCTGGTTCAGCTTCCGCTGGTCGCAGATCCTGGACATGGGGCACATCGCCTCGGCCACGACGGTGATGAAGGCCCGCCGTGTCGGTGAGGGTGCGCAGGCGCCCTTCGCGCCGCCGCCGATCGACGAGGTGGTTGCCACGATCCGCGCGGAGCGCCCGGGCGTGGTCTTTGCCCCGCACGTCGAGACCGCCTCCGGGATGATCCTGCCCGACGATTACCTGCGCGCCGTCGGTGCCGCGGTGCACGAGGTGGGCGGTCTGTTCGTGCTCGACTGCATCGCCTCCGGCGCGATCTGGGTCGACATGGTGGACTGCAACGTCGACGTGCTGGTCAGTGCGCCGCAGAAGGGCTGGAGCGGCTCGCCTTGCTGCGGCTTCGTGATGCTGGGTGCGACAGCGCGCGAGCGCATCGACGCCACCACCAGCTCCAGCTTCGCCTGCGACCTGAAGAAGTGGCTGCAGATCATGGAGGCCTACGAGCAGGGCGGCTTCGCCTACCACTCGACCATGCCCACCGATGCGCTGGCGCGCACCCGCGACGTGATGCTGGAGACGCGCGAGTACGGCTTCGACAAGGTGCGCGACGAGCAGTGGGCCCTGGGTCGTGCCGCGCGCACGATGCTCGAGGGGCGTGGGTTCCCGAGCGTGGCCGCCGATGGTTTTCAGGCCCCGGGTGTGGTGGTCTCCTTCACCACCGACCCCGAGCTGGCGAGCGCCAAGAAGCTGGTGCCGCAGGGCCTGCAAATTGCCGCCGGTGTGCCGCTGCAGTGCGACGAGGGGCCGGAGTTCCGGACCTTCCGCGTTGGCCTGTTCGGCCTGGACAAGCTGCACGACGTGCCGCGCTGTGTCGGTGTGCTCGAGCGCGCCTTCGCGCAAATCTGAGCCTGTCCAGGACCGCCCCCTCTGCCGAAGAGGCGGGCCCCGCGCATTCGCCGGGTCACCCAAGCGGTTGACAAACTGTTACCGACTGACCCGCAAGGTCGGGCTTGGAGTTTGATCCAGGTTCTGGTTGGGCGCGAGCCAGTCCGGACAATCGCGCGCGAGCCCATCACGGGGATGGGTCGTCGCAATATAAGAAAGTGCAGCGCGAGATGAATGGAATGTGGGTGCGCCGATCGGCGCGGCGGGGGAGCATGGCATGAGCGCGACCGCGATTCCGGCGGTGGTGCTGTCGTGCATCGGCGCGCCCGAGGGCGATCTGAGTTTGGTGCGCTCGCTGGGCGAACAGGGCGTTCCGGTGATCGTGCTCAGCGAGTACGGTCATTCGCCGTCGCGGCGCTCGCGTTACTGCCGGGCCTTTCTGGAGGTGCCCGACTTTGCGAGCAATCCGTCCTCGCTGCTGCGCACGCTGCGCGAGGTGCGTGAGCGCCTGGGCACCGCGCCGGTGTTGTTTCCATCGGCCGACCCGGACCTGGCGGCACTGCTGGATCTCGACGGCCAGCTCGACGGCCTGGTGCGTCGCACCTTGCCGCCAGCGGCGCTGGCCCATCAGCTGCTCGACAAGCACGGCTTCGAGGCCCTGGCCTTGCAGGAGGATTTGCCGGTGCCGCGCAGCCTCGCCGTGGGCGATGCCGAGCGTGGTGAAGTCCTGCCCGACTGGCGCGCCCACTGTGCCAGGCTGCGATTCCCGCTCGTGGCCAAGCCGGTGTGGTCGCACGCCTGGCAGACCGACACGGTGCCGCAGTCGGTGCGCAGTGCCAAGGCCCTGCACCTGGCCGACATGGCCGACGTGGAGGCATTGGCGGCCTCCCTGCCCACCGCCAGTTGGGCCTGTACCCTGCTGCAGGAGTACGTGCCCGGCAGCGACGACGAGCACTTCGGCGTTCACGCCTACATCGACCGCGAGGGCCGTGTGCTCGGCACCTCGGTGACGCGCAACTGGCGCGTCTACCCGCCGCACGCGGGGGGCGGCTGCTGCATGGAGAGCATCCACGAGCCCACGCTCGAGGCGCAGGCACTCGACGCGCTGCGGCGCGTGGGTTTTCGCGGCGGCATCGCCAACATGGACTACAAGCGCAATGCCCAGACCGGCGAATTCCGCCTGCTGGAGATCAACCCGCGCATCAGCCAGGCGCACATCCTGTCCACCCGCGCGGGCGTCAACTTCCCCTGGCTGGCCTGGCGCGATGCCTGTGGGCTGCCGCCGCTGCCGCCGCCCAGCCGGCGCATCGGCGTGCGCTACATCAACGAGCTCGACGACCTGCTCGCGCGTCGCCGCTACGCCCGCGAGGGCCAGTGGCGCTGGCCCAGCTACCTGCGCCACGTGCTTGGGCCGGGCCGCGTCTACCAGCTCACCCAGCTGCACGACCTGGCGCCACTGGGCAGCGCGCTGCGCTACCTGTCCCACCGGCTGCTGGTCCGCCGAGGCGGGCGCACGCCCTTCGACCCCAACCGCCCACCACCGGTGTTGGACTGGCGGCCGATCGAGGCCCTGCGCGTTCACCTGGCCTGAGCGTCGGGCGGGGCCGAATCAGCCTGGCGCAGCACCGCGCCCAGTCTGGAGCGCCGCCGTGTGTCAGGTGTCGAATGCGCCCGCGGCGCAGGCGGCCTGGAAAGTCCGCGCATCGCGGCGCAGCTGGGCCGTGCTCTGTCCTGCGGCGGCGACCAGCGCCGCGCGCCAGCCTGGGTCGCTGCCGAAGTCGATCCACGCATCCGCCACCGCTGAGCCCTGTCGGCCGCTGCTGCGCAGCTGTGACCAGGCGATCAGCGCCGCCTGCGTGGCGGCGAGCTGCGCGAGCGCACGGTCCGCACCGCGTCCGGGGGCGATCGAGACGCGGTCCTCGCTGGGCTGCAGCGCGCGCAGCACGAAGCTGGGCCCATCCAGCCCGGGTGTGCCGACCGCGTGCAGGAAGGCCATCGGTACCGCCTGCAGCCGCTGCTGCAGCGCCACGATGCGCTGCGCCGGGCTGGCCCAGGCCGGCTGGGCGACGGGCAGGAAGGGCGTTAGCGCCGAGGAGTTCGCCGCCTTCAGGTCCAGGATATGCAACCCGTTGCCGTCTCGAATGTCATCCGTGCCGTCGCTCTTGCCCTGGACCAGCACCGCATAGCGTGTCAGTCCCAGGCTGCCGGTGCCGGCGATGCGCCGCGCCACGTCGAGCACGCGAAAGAAGTCCGGCCGCGGCTGGCTGGCCGCGAAGGCATCGATGCAGCGCGTCACCGCCACGCGCGCCGCGTCCGACGCCGGCAACGCCCGTTTGCCGTCGCAGCGCAGCACCCGCCGCCGCCCCTGCAGTTCGGTGCGCTGGGCAATGAACTCGGGCCGCCGCCGCTCGCGCAGGCCTGCCAGCAGGTCGCCGACCACCCCCTCGGCCTGGTCCCGGTCCACCCAGCCGATGCGGCCGGCAGCGAGTGTCGAGGCGTAGGTCGCCAAGGACTGTTCGATCAGCGCGTGCCTTGCCGTGTCGCCGACCTCCAACGCCTCGGCGGCGAGGTCCAGGCTCACCAGCCAGCGCAGCAGATCCCAACTCGCCGGGGCGAGCGCGGCTTCGTCGAAGTCGTTGACATCGAAGTAGACCAGCCGGTTGTCGGCCTTGTAGCTGCCGAAGTTCTCCAGGTGCAGGTCGCCGCAAATCCACCCGATCGGGCTGGCGGGCAGCTCGACCTCGGCCGCCACCCGCGCATAGAACAGGTGGCAACTGCCGCGCAGGAAGGCCAGCGGGCTGCTGCGCATGGCCCGGTACTTCAGTTGCAGCCGCTGCGGATCCCGCCCGGCATTGAAGTGCCGGATCTCGGTGACGATGTCCATGCCGTGTATTTTCCGGCGCAGTCGCCAAACGAAAAAACCCAGGTGACACAGTCACCTGGGTTTTCGATCTGGCGGAGAGAGAGGGATTCGAACCCTCGATACGGGAGTACCGTATACCGGATTTCGAGCCCTTTGCGTCTGTGCAGCGCGGCGCGTCGGCCAGAGGTCTGAGTTCGCCATGCGGGACATGGGTTAAGGGTCGTCCAGCACGTCTTCGATGCCCGCGCAACGGCCCAGCGAATTCCGTTGTGCGGTGCATCTCCGGTCCACGGCACGGTCGGGCCGACACGCTTGAGTGCCGGGCTGCAGGCTGTGTGCGGTGGTCCGCTGTGCACAGGGGGTTTGCGGGGTGCCGACCGAGCAGCTTGCACGCAAGCGGACCACGCTCACGCGCGCTTGGGACAGTGCCCGACCCGATCTGGAATATTCTTTCGCCGAGAAGTGGAGGCGAAGAAGATGACGGACGCTGTCGAAACCCCGAACGACACATGGCGCGACGGCGCCGGTGAGCTGAAGGTCCATTACCACCTGCAGGGTGGTGTTCACCAGATGGACGCGGTCACCCGCAACAAGGCCGAAGGCGAACTCCTCGCTCTGCTGCGAGAGGTGAGCGGCACACTGGGCGTCCCTTTCCTGGTCGAAACCAAGGCCTACGGCGAGGGTGGCGTCGTCGAGTACCTGGACCTGATCTTTCAGCACAAGGAGCAGATCACGTTCGTGATGGCTGTGCTCAGCCCCTTGCTCGGGACGCCGTTCTACCTCGCCAAGCTGCGCCAGACGAAGCAGCAGACCCTGCTCAACGAGCTGACTCTGAAGAAGCTGAAGCTCGAAATCGCCGAGAAGGTTGCGGCGGCAGAAGAGCGGGCGCAGAAGAAGGCGGGCGAGCAAAAGCCCGCCGCGCTGCCACTGGAGCCACCTGCAACACCCGACGACATCGCGAAGGCCCTGCTGGCGCAGAAGAAGATCGCACGCCGACGATCGAACTACTACGAGGCTCTGCTCGAAGACGCGAGGATCGAAGCCGTGGGCTACGCCCAAGCCCACCGGCGCGAGGCTGCCGAGCAGCTGGTACGGCGAGCGACCTTCGCCGACTTCGTTGTCGATCGCGTGGACATGGAGCCCCTCGTCTACAAGCGCATCCAGATCGAGGTCGTGGCGCCCGTGCTGAGATCGGGCTCTTTGAAGTGGCGCGGGATCTTCGACAAGAAGGTCATCAGCTTCGACTTGCAGGACGAGGGCTTCCGCGATCGCGTCGCTGCGAAGCGCGTGCAGTTCCAGAACGGAACCACGCTGCTCTGCGACCTGGAAGTGCTGCAGCGCGAGGACGAAACCGGCGGCACCGAGGTCACTGGCTACGTCGTCAGTGAAGTCCACGAGGTGAGGAGTCCTCCACCGCCGGCCGAAACACCCCGGGGCGAGCAGATGCACCTGCACCTGGTCGGTCGGCCCGGCGCTGACGGCGGCGAGCAGCGCGTCTAGGCCGGCGCGGACATCGCGTGGTCGCTAGAGTCACGCGCATGTGCACCCGCTACATCACCCCTGAGCAGGCCGCCATCGAGCGCTACTGGCACATCGGTGCGCGCAACCAGCCGCGCTGGTGGGAACACGACATGTTCCCGACCTACGCCGGCCCCTTCCTGCGTGCCGCCCGTGACGCGATCGCGCCTGAGCGCGAGCTGGTGGTCGGCCAGTGGGCCCTGATTCCCTGGTTCGCCAAGGAGCGCAAGCTCAAGTACCCTACCTGCAACGCCCGGTCGGAAGAGCTGGCGCAGAAGGCCAGCTACAAGCACCCTTGGGCGCGCGGGCAACGCTGCGTCATCCCGGCGACAACCTTCTTCGAGCCCTGCTGGGAGACGGGCAAGCACGTGCCCTGGCGCTTCACCCGTGCGGACGGCGAGCCCTGGAGCCTGGCCGGGCTGTGGAACACGTGGACCGACCCGGTCACGGGCGAACTGGTCGAGTCCTACACGATGCTCACCCTGAACGCCGACGCCCACCCGCTGATGGCGCGGATGCACAAGCCTGACCCCAAGCGGCCGGCCCACCTGCAGGACAAGCGGTCCGTGGTGCCGATCGAGCCTGAGGACGTGGACATCTGGTTGCACGCGCCCCTGGAGCAGGCTGCTCAGCTGGTGCGGCTGGCGCCGGTTGAGCTGTTCGTGGCCGAGCCGGTGTCGGGCTGACCGCGACCGCATCGGGCGCGGAGGACCGGGGGCACCTGGCCCCAGTATCAAGCGCGGTTCGGCTGTGAGTGGTCATTCCACGGCCACAGTCAGCTGCCCGGTGTCCGCGGGCTTGCTCAGGATCGCTTGCCCGACCGGTACGCACCACCATGCCTGTGGAACGCGAACGCCAAGCACTGGATGCCCCTGGCGCTCCATGCCCACGAGTACGAGGCCGCGTTCGGACAGGCGCGTGAGCCTGACGAACTCCAGCATGCGCACGATCCGCGCGAACTGCTCGGCCCCCTCGTAGAGGCCCGCCGTCGTCTGAACCCTGGGGACGTCGGGAGCGGCGGTCGGGCCGGCGCGTAGTGTCATCACGCGCAGGTGGCCACGTAGCGTCGGCGATACCTGCACTTGGATGGCGGGACGCTTGCGTCCGTCTTCGCGCAGGAGGTAGAGGTCAACCAGCATGCTGCCCAGGCTAAGCAGGGCACTGGCTCACTGCGTGCGCCCCTGCGAGCGGTGTGGACGGGTCTTCTTCACGTGACATCTGCGCCTGGCCGTCGCAGCCGACGCCCTCAACCGCATCTCATCTCCCCGGTACCGCGTGTGCCCAACCCCGCCCCGCAGCCTGCCGGCCCGGGGCGTTTCCACGTCTGCTTGTCCGAGGAGAATCCATGTCGTTCCTGTCTTCCGCCGTCCGTGCTGTTGCACTTCCTGCTGCCTTCACCGGCCCCTGGGCGCCCGTGCTCGTGCCGCTGCTGATCATCGCGGCCACCTGTGCCGATCGTGCCGTGACCGTCCACCTGCGCTGACGACGGCCTGCCCCCCAACCAGCCCCCGCGGTCTTCGGATCCCGGGGGCTTCTCGCTTTCTGGGCCGGGGCAGGGTGCCCAGGCCCGCCTGCCTTGGAGTCACCATGTCGATGGTCTTCTGTCGCGGCTGTGGAAAGAGCATCCACGAGTCCGCACCCGCCTGCCCGCACTGCGGGGCCCCTCAACGCGCCGTGACCGCTGCGGCCAGCTCGACCTTCGCGCCGGGCCCGCACGGCAAGTCCTGGACGGTGTTGTTCGTCCTCGTCTTCTTCGCCGGCTTCCTTGGCGTGCACCGCTTCTACGTCGGCAAGGTCGGCAGCGGCATCGCCCAGCTGCTGACCTTCGGCGGCTTCGGTTTCTGGCTGCTCTGGGACTTCATCCAGATCGCC
>DAOLLE010000103.1:0-8540 GCA_035331205.1 Burkholderiaceae bacterium | reverse complement strand
CGCTCTCGAGCATGCCCTCGTGCTCGTGGCCGGGCTCGCGCAGCCGCGCGGCCAGATCGACCAGGCCGGGGGCGACGATGCAGCCGGATGCGTCGATGACGCGCTGGGCTTCGAAGTCGGCGCTGACCTGGCCGATGGTCAGGATGCGACCGGCGGCGATCGCGATGTCCGCCCGCTCGTCGCGGCCCGACGCCGGGTCGATCACGCGGCCGTTCTGGATCAGGATCTTCATGCCTCGTTCCCCGCAATGATCGACATCACCGCCATGCGCACCGCGATGCCGAAGGTCACCTGCGGCAGGATCACGCTGTGCGAGCCGTCGGCCACGGTGGAGTCGATCTCGACGCCGCGGTTGATCGGCCCCGGGTGCATCACGATCGCGTCGGGCTTGGCCAGCGCCAGCTTGGCGGGCGTCAGGCCGAAGGTCTTGAAGTACTCGCCGGCGCTGGGCAGCATCGCGCCGCTCATGCGCTCGTTCTGCAGGCGCAGCATGATGATCACGTCGGCGTCGCGGATGCCGTCTTCCAGGTTGTGGCACACGCGCACGCCCATCTCGCGCAGGTCGCCCGGCACCAGCGTCTTCGGGCCCACCGCGCGGATGTCGGGCACGCCCAGCGTGGTCAGCGCGTGGATGTCGCTGCGCGCCACGCGCGAGTGCACGATGTCGCCGACGATGGCCACGCTCAGCTGCGTGAAGTCCTTCTTGAAGTGCCGGATCGTGTACATGTCCAGCAGGCCCTGCGTCGGGTGCGCGTGGCGGCCGTCGCCGGCGTTGACCACGTGCACGTGCGGGGCGCAGTGCTGGGCGATCAGGTAGGGCGCGCCGGACTCGCTGTGGCGCACCACGAACATGTCCGCGTGCATCGCCGAGAGGTTGGCGATGGTGTCCAGCAGGCTCTCGCCCTTGCTGGCGCTGGACTTGGCGATGTCCAGGTTGATCACGTCGGCCGACAGCCGCTTGGCCGCGATCTCGAAGGCGGTGCGCGTGCGCGTGCTGTTCTCGAAGAACAGGTTGAACACGCTCTTGCCGCGCAGCAGCGGCACCTTCTTGACCTCGCGGTCGTTGACCGACAGGAAGGTGCTGGCCGTGTCCAGGATCTGGTGCAGCACCGCCTTGGGCAGGCCTTCGATCGACAGCAGGTGGATCAGCTCACCGTTCTTGTTGAGCTGGGGGTTGCGCCGCGACAGCATCAGCTCTTCTCCCCGATCGAAAAGGTGAAGCCGCCCGCGTCGTCACGGGCCAGCGACAGCCGCTGCGATGCCGGCAGCGCGATGCGCGAGGCGGCGAACGCCGGCTCGATGGGCAGCTCGCGCCCGCCGCGGTCGACCAGCACCGCCAGCTTGACGCAGGCGGGGCGGCCGAAGTCGTACATCTCGTTGATCACCGCGCGGATCGTGCGGCCGGTGAACAGCACGTCGTCGACCAGCAGGATCGGCCGGCCGTCGACCGAGAACGGCAGCGAGGTGGCGTCGTGGCCGGCGGCCATGCCGCGCGAGCCGAAGTCGTCGCGGTGCAGCGCGCTGGAGATCACGCCGGGCTTGCCGGGCAGGCCGAGGTCGCGCTGCAGGCGCTCGACCAGCCAGGCGCCGCCAGACCACACGCCGACCAGGGCCATGTCGGGCAGCAGCAGGCGCTTCACGCCGGCGAGCAGCTCGGTGTAGAGCGCTTCGGCGTCGAGTTGCAGGGCACTCATCAGGGTTCCTTCGAGGAGGGGATCTGAGGGGCGGAGGCCGGGCGCGTCGCGACGGCACTCTCGCGGAAGTACTGTTCGAGGATCAGCGCGGCGGCGGCGGCATCAACGTCGCGGGGCCGACCGCCGTGGCCACCGTGACCGCCCGATTCGACCTCGACGGTGCTGTAGCGCTCGTCCACCTCGAACACCGGCAGGCCGAAGCGGCCCTGCAGCTGGCGGGCGAAGCGCCGGGCGCGGCGGGTGTTCTCGTGCTCGGCACCGTCGGGGTGGCGCGGCACGCCCACCACCAGCGCGTCGGGCCGCCACTCGGCGATCAGCGCGGCGATCGGCGCGAAGCGGGCATCGCCCTCGGCGGCGATGCTGCGCAGCGGCCGGGCCTGGCCGAGCAGGCGCTGGCCCGTGGCCACGCCGGTGCGCTTGAGGCCGTAGTCGAAGGCGAGGAGGGACTGCGGCGCGGCGGCCGGGGTCGGTGCGGGGTCCATGGCGGGCGGCGGGGTGGGCGCGCTGCGGCTCAGCGCGTCAGGCGTGGCCCGCCTCCTGCGACAGCATCATCGGGTCGATGCCGATCAGCGACAGCGCCCGGTTGTAGCGCTGCTCGACCGGGGTGTCGAAGATGATGCCCGGGTCGGCCGGAACGTTGAGCCAGCCGTTGCGCGAGAGCTCGTCCTCCAGCTGCCCGGCGCCCCAGCCGGCGTAGCCCAGCGTGATCAGCACGCGCTTGGGGCCGGTGCCGTCGGACAGGGCCTCCAGCACGTCGCGGCTGGTGGTCATGTCCAGGCCGCCGGGCACCGAGAGGGTGGAGTTGTACAGCGGCGTGTCGCTGCCCAGGTGGTCGTGCAGCACGAAGCCTCGCTCGGTCTGCACCGGGCCGCCGAAGTACACCGGCTCGTCGGCCAGCTCGGGGCGGTCGAGCGCGAGGTCCACGCGCTCGAAGAGGTTCTTCAGCTTGATGTCGATCGGCTTGTTGATCACCAGCCCGAGCGCGCCGCGCTCGGTGTGCTCGCAGAGGTAGACCACGGAACCCGCGAACATGTCGTCCGCCATGCCGGGCATGGCGATGAGGAACTGGTTCGTGAGGTTGATCGCACCGGCCGCAGACATGGCGGGGATTGTAGCGATCGCGCACACTCGGCCCATGAGTCACAGCGCCGCCTACGTCCCCCCCCCGGTCGACCGCGCGCTGGTCTGGCTGCGCCGCGACCTGCGCCTGTCCGACCACGCCGCCCTGCACCACGCGCTGGCCAGCGCGAAGCAGGTCTGGTGCGTCTTCGTCTTCGACACGACCATCCTCGCGCCACTGCCCAGGCAGGACCGGCGGGTGGCCTTCATCCACGCCAGCCTGGCCGAGCTCGACGCGGCCCTGCGCGCTGCGGGCGGCGGCCTGATCGTGCGCCACGGCGACCCGCTGAGCGAGATCCCGGCCGTGGCGCAGGCCCTGGCCGTGCAGTCGGTGCACGCCGCGCGCGACTACGAGCCCACGGCGGTCGAGCGCGACGCGCGGGTGCGCGGCGAGCTGGCGCACGCCGGTGTGGCCTTTCACACCCACAAGGACCAGGTGATCTTCGAGGCCGACGAGGTGATGACCGCCAACGGCACGCCCTTCTCGGTCTTCACGCCCTACAAGAACGCCTGGCTGCGCCGGCTCGACCCGCTGCGGCTGCAGCCCTGGCCGACCACGCCTCGCCCTGGGCAGCTGGCGGCGGCGCCCACGGTGCTGGAGCGCGGCCTGCCGAGCCTGGCCGAACTCGGCTTCGAGCCCTGCGAGATGGCGCAGCGGCTGCAGCCCGGCGCGTCGGGGGCCGCGCGTCTGCTGGACGACTTCCTGGCGCGCATCGACCGCTACGCCGACGCGCGCGACTTCCCCGCCGTCAAGGGCCCGAGCTACCTGAGCGTGCACCTGCGCTTCGGCACGCTGTCGATCCGCCAGCTGGTGCGCCTGGCGCACGAGCGCATGACCGGCGGCTCACGCGGCGCGGAGGTCTGGCTGTCCGAGCTGATCTGGCGCGAGTTCTACCAGCAGCTGCTGCACCACCACCCGCGCGTGGTGCGGCACGCCTTCCGGCCCGAGTACGAGCGCATCCATTGGGAGCACGGCGCCAAGGCGGACGCGCACTTCGCCGCCTGGTGCGAGGGCCGCACCGGCTACCCGATCGTGGACGCGGCGATGCGCCAGCTCGCCCAGACCGGCTACATGCACAACCGGCTGCGCATGATCGTCGCCAGCTTCCTGACCAAGGACCTGGGGCTGGACTGGCGCCGCGGCGAGGCCTGGTTCGCCGAGCAGCTCAACGACTTCGACCTGGCGGCCAACAACGGCGGCTGGCAGTGGGCGGCCTCCACCGGCTGCGACGCGCAGCCCTGGTTCCGCATCTTCAACCCGGTCAGCCAGAGCCGCAAATTCGACCCCGACGGCCGTTTCATCCGCCGCTATGTGCCCGAGCTGGCGGGACTGGACGCCGCCAGCATCCACGCGCCCTGGGAGGCGCCGGAAATCGCGCTGGCCGCGGCGGGCCTCACGCTGGGGCAAGACTACCCGCGCCCGGTCGTCGACCACGCCGTCGCCCGCGAGCGCACGCTGCAGCGCTACGCGGGGGTGAAGTCGAAGGCGGCGCCCAGCTGATCGGCGCGCGCCGCCGGCCGCTGCGTCAGAACAGCTCGATCTCGCCGACGCTGCCCGATTCGTCGAGCGCACCGGACTCCACCAGCTGCAGCTGCGACTGGACCTGGTTGCGGCCGTGCTGCTTGGCGTGGTAGACCGCCCGGTCGGCGCGCTCGAAGGCGGCCTGGGGCGTGTCCCCGGGCCGCACGTCGGAGTAGCCGATGCTGCCGGTGATGCGGCCCACGCGCGGAAAGGGGTAGGCCGCCAGGTTGGCGCGCAGGCGCTCGAAGGCGATGCCGGCGGCCGCGTCGTCCGGCGCAGTCAACAGGATCACGAACTCCTCGCCGCCGAAGCGGTAGAGCCGGTCATCGAAGCGGAAGGTGCCGCGCATGATGCGCGCCACCAGCAGCAACACCTCGTCGCCGATCAGGTGCCCGTGCACATCGTTGACCTGCTTGAAGTGATCGATGTCGAGCACGCCCAGCCAATGCCGGCGGGCACTGCTGCGCCGGCGCGCATCGCCCGGAGCGATCGAGCTGCCACCGAAGATGCGCGTGGCCTCGACCACCGTGGCGCGCAGCAGGGTCTCGTCGAAACTCTTGCGGTTGAGCAGCCCGGTGAGCGTGTCGCGCTCGCTGTAATCCAGCAGGCCGAGGAAGTGGCGGTGGATCTTCAGCACGGCCTGCGCGACGCGCAGCTGCTGGGCATCCATCGCCGCATCGAGGTCGAGTTCGACCACGCCCTCCACCTCGCGCCCGCTGGCCATCGGCAGCAGCACGCCGAAGCCCTGGGCCGCCGGCTGCTGCTGCAGCGCAACCTCCTCGAAGCACTCGGCGTGCAGCGGCAGGCGCTCGTAGGGCAGCGGCTCGACCGCATCCTCGCCGCCGAGCTGCTCGACCTGCGGCAGCAGCGCGCCGCGCGTGTGACTGCCCGCCACCTGCCAGGCCCGCTTGCCCCCCTCTTCACCCAGCACCCGCCAGAGCACGATGCGCCGCGCCGGCAGCAGGTCCATCAGCGCGGTGAGCAGGCTCGCATCGACCTGCCCGCGGTCGCGCGAGCGGGTCATGTCGGCGACGTGGTCGAGCGCTTCGGTCATCGTGAAGGCGCCTGCCGGCTCCGCGCTTGGGGCTCAGGCCCCGGCGTGCAGCCCGACGTTGGCGTACTGGCGGATCAGCGCCAGCAGCTCGTCTTCGCGGTAGGGCTTGCCGAGGTAGTGGTTGGCGCCAAGTTCCAGCGCGATGTCGCGGTGCTTCTGAGCGATGCGCGAGGTGATCATGATGACCGGCAGGCCGGCCAGCGCCGCATCGCCGCGGATGTTGCGCAGCAGGTCGAAGCCGTCCATGCGCGGCATCTCGATGTCCGAGAGCACCACCACCGGCCGTTCGCCGCCGAGCACCTCCAGCGCGTCCAGCCCGTCCTTGGCCAGCGCGACGCGGTAGCCCTCGCGCTCGAGCAGGCGCTTGGTGATGCGCCGCACCGTCAGCGAGTCGTCCACCACCAGCACCAGCGGTGCCGGCAGGGCCACCTCCTGGTGACTCGCCAGCGCGGCCGCGCCCAGCGGCGCCTCGGGCGCGCTGCGCATCGTGCGCAGGGCATCCGGGCCGTAGACGCTGGCCAACGCCACCGGGTTGTAGATCAGCGCCACCGCGCCCGAGGGCAGCAGCGTCATCCCCGCCAGGCCCGGCAGGCTCGACAGCTGCGGCCCGAGGTTCTTGACCACCACTTCGTGGCTGCCCTGCACTTCGTCGACGTGCAGCGCCACACGCTGCTGCGCCGAGCGCACGATCACCACCGGCAACGTGCGGCCGACCTCGCTGCCGCGCGCGCTGGTCTGCAGCAGCGCACCCAGCCAGTAGAACGGCAGGTGCAGGCCGCCGTAGCCGTAGCCGCCCGACTCGTAGGCGTCGGCGATCGTCATCGGCGTGGCGCGCTGCACCAGCTCGACCAGGTTGGACGGCACCGCGATCGAGCGCTCGCCCGCGCGCAGGATGACCACCTGCGTGACCACCGTGGTCAGCGGCAGCACCAGCTTGAAGCGCGTGCCGCGGCCGGTCTGGCTGCGCGTCTCGACGCGACCGCCCATGGCCTGCACGTCGGAGCGCACCACGTCCATGCCCACGCCCCGGCCGGCCAGCTCGGTCACCGCCGCGGCAGTGGACAGCCCCGGCGCCATGATCAGGTTGGCCAGCTCGCGGTCGGAGGGCTGGGCGTCGGCCGCCAGCAGGCCCATCTCGACGGCACGGTGGCGGATGCGCGCCAGGTCGAGCCCCGCGCCATCGTCGCGGATCTCGATGCTGACCTCGTTGCCTTCCTGCTCCACCGTGACGACGATGCTGCCGGTCGGGTCCTTGCCGGCCGCCGTGCGCCGATCGGGCGGCTCGATGCCATGGGTCACGCAGTTGCGCAGCAGGTGCTCGAAGGCCGCGGTCATGCGGTCGAGCACGCCACGGTCGACTTCGATCGAGCCGCCGACGATGTCGAAGCGCACCTGCTTGCCGGTCTCCTTCGAGGCCTGGCGGACCACGCGGTACAGCCGCTCGGACAGGCTCTCGAACTCGACCATGCGGGTGCGCAGCAGGTCGCTCTGCAGCTCGCGCGTCAGGCGCGCCTGCACCGCCAGCTCGTCCTCGGTGGTCTGCAGCGTGCGCTGCATCGCGCTGCGCACCGTGGCCACGTCGTTGACCGACTCGGCCATCATGCGCGTGAGCTCCTGCAGCCGGGTGTAGCGGTCCAGCTCCAGCGGGTCGAAGGCCTGCGCGGCCGCGCGGGCGGCCTCCATGCGCGATTCGAGCTGCGTCTCGGCCTGCAGCGCGATGTCGTGCAGCTGCTGGTTCAGGCGTTCCAGGTTGTCGGTCAGGTCGGCCAACGAGCCGCGGATCTGGCCGATCTCCGCCTCCAGCCGGGTGCGCGTGATGCTGACCTCGCCGGCCAGGTTCACCAGCCGGTCGAGCAGCGGGGCGCGCACCCGCACCGGCTGGGTGCTGGCCGGGCTGCGGTCGATCGTGACCTGGCGGCTGGCCGGCAGGCTGCCGAGGAAGCGCGCCCAGTCGATCGGGGCATCGGCGTGCACCACCCGCAGGCCCGAACCGTCGGCCAGCGGCGCCGGTGAGGAGGTCGGCAGCGGGGCGGGCAGCGTGTCCGGCGCGGTCGGGGTGCCGTCCTCGGTGGTGGCGGCCGGCGCGGCACCAGCCGTCGACGCCAGAGCGTCGTCACCGGCGCCCGGCTCGGCCACCCAGGCCGTCGCAGAGGCGTCGGCCTTGGGCTCGGCCACCGACTCGCTGCCAGCCAGCGGCGCCGGCGCCGTGCTTCCACCCGGCAGACCCGACAGGGACGTCAGGTTCGCCCAGCGGGTCGAGGGTGCGGCCAGCCCCGCCAAGGCGCTGGGCGGCGGCGCCGCGCGGCTGGCGCGCAGCGACTCGAAAGCCGCGACAAGGTGGTCCCCGCGCGCCTGCAGCGTATCCAGGTCCATCGCGGCGGGCTCGCCGCCGTCGCCGCGCAGCGCCTCGATCGCCGACTCGAAGCGGTGCGCCAGTTCGCCCAGGCGCATCGCCCCGGCCAGACGGGCACTGCCCTTGAACGTGTGCAGCGTGCGCATGCAAGCGGTCGCCAGCGTCACGTCGCCCGGGTGGCTGCGCCAGGATTCGAGCTGACCGGACAGCACCGGCATCAGCTCCTCGGCCTCTTCCTCGAAGAACGGGAAGAGCGCGGTATCGATCTGGTCCTGCTGGTCGATGTCGCCGTCGAAGCCCGTCAGCGGGCCCCGGCGCGATTCGTCCTGCACCGCTTCGGGCCGCACCACCGGCATCGGCTCGACCGGCGCCTTTTCCTGCGCCGCAGGAGCCGGCACCGCCGCAGCGCCGATCGGCTGAACATCGAGCTTCAGGTCGACCGGCTCGTCGAGCATCAGGTCCGGGAAGGCCGATGGCCCGCCCAGCGGCCCCGGCTCGGTCAGCCGGCCGATCTCGCTCGGCAACTCGACGAGCGGGAAGGTCATCGGCAGCTCGGCGGCCACGCGGGCCGCGTCGTCTTCCGCCAGCAGCAGCGGCACGTCGACGCTGGTGGGAGCCGAGGCCTCGAGCGGCTGAGCCAGCGGCGAAACCGGCTCGGCGCCTTCGGACAGGTCCAGGTCCGGCTTGGCCCCGCTCTGGCCCACCTCCGGCCCCCCATCGGCCACGGCCGCGACCTCGGCAGTGGCGGGCTCGGCCCCCTGCGCGGCACCGGTCTCGGCCGGGGTCGGCAGCGCGGTG
>DAOLLE010000102.1:0-8563 GCA_035331205.1 Burkholderiaceae bacterium | reverse complement strand
TCCGGCCCCGGCCAGGCGCTGGGCTGGGTGCGTCGGCCGAGCAGACCGATCCAGCGGCGCACGCGGCAGGAGGTGTTGGTCAGCGCCACCTTGAAGGCCATGCGCCCGGGCATCAGCAGGATGCCCAGCAGCCAGGCCTGCGAGGCGCGGCGTTCCAGCCAGGTGTAGCCCGGGCAGGCGCGCAGCGACTGGGCCTGCAGCGCGAGCAGCGAGCGGGCGCTGTCCTGCGGGTAGGGGTGGTTCTCGGGCTCCAGGCGCCAGGACATCGCGCGGGTGCGCATCGTCCAGGGCGCGGGCAGGAAGGGGCCCGGCAGCACGATGCCGTCCACCCGTTCGAGGATGGCCAGCGAGGCGCTGCGGCGGTGCAGGTCCACGCGCAGTGTGTCGGCATAGCGGGTGGCGATGTTGCCGAAGCTGCCGCGCGCGCGGTTGGCCGCGGCGTGCACGCGGTAGCTGCCCAGTGCGCGCGGCGCGTTCGCCACCTTGCCCTGGAAGGCCGAGAGCACGAAGGGCGGCGTGTCGGCCGCGCGGCGCCAGTCCGACGCGCGCAGCGGGAAGAAGCGCTCGATCGCGGCGCGGCGGTAGAAGTTGCCACTCGAAGGCGGGCCGGCGTAGCTGCCGAAGCGGCGGATCACCGGGCGCACGTCGCCCTGGTGCATCAGGAAGGGGATCTGCCGGCCGGTGGGGCGGCCCAGCGCGTCGATGCAGCGCAGCGGGAACTGCACCTTGGCGACGTCGGACCGGAACAGCGGCAGGCAGGTGGCGATGGCCTCGGGGTCGAGCACATCGTCGGAGTCCAGGAAGAGCACGTAGTCGCCGTTGCAGGCGGCGAAGCCGCTGTTCATCGCCGCCGCCTGGCCCTGGTTGGTCTCGTGGCGCAGCGCGGTCAGCCGTCCGGCGTAGCGCTGGATGACGGCCCAGCTGTGGTCGCTGGAGGCGTCGTCGCAGACGATCACCTCGACGCCGGGGTGGGTCTGCGCCAGGGCACTGTCGATGGCCTGCGCCAGGAAGTGCCCGTAGTTGTGGTTGTTGATGACGATGGAGACCAGCATGCGAACCCTTGCGACACGCCCCGGTGGGGTGGAACTGTCACAAGAGGTTACGTGTCGGGGTGTCGCCGGCCTATCACCCGGACGCAGGGCGGGCTGGCCACGAATTCAGGGGGGCTGGACGGCCAACGCGCAAAGCTGAGCGAAGCGGGCGCAAAACCCGCAAGACCGCTTCAGACCTTGCGCAACCGGACCCGCTGGCCGTCGCGCAGGCTGGCGCTGGGGTAGATGACCACCAGGCGGCCCGGCGGCAGCTCGGCGCGGATCCAGGCGCTGCGGCCGTTGCGCGCCAGCAGCTCGATGGGCACCAGCCGGGCCTGCTCGCCGTCGACGGCGTAGACCGCCATCGCCGCGGGCAGCGAATCCGCCGCCGGCCCTGCGGTTGAAGCCGACGCTGCCGTCGAAGCCGCGGCTGCCGCCCCCGCCGGCCGTGGGAACACCGCGCTCACCGGCACCTGCAGCGCCTGCGGCACCGCACGGGTGACGATGCGCACGCCCACGCGGTAGGCCTCGCCGAGGGCCGCCCACTGCGCCGGCGGGCTGGTCAGGTCGATCTGCACCTTGACGCGCTGCTCCTCGACACCGAGGGCCGACACCTTGGTCACCGCCGCGGGCTCGATCAGCCGCACCCGGCCGGCCAGCTCGCCCGGGCCGCCCCAGCGGTCGATGCGCACCGCCGCGTGCGGCGGAATCTGCAGCGCGTCGCTGGTCAGCAGGTCGGCCACCACCTCCAGCCGGCGGGTGTCGCCCACGTCGACCAGCGGCGTGCCCATCGCCACCGTGCCCTCGCTGGTCTGGTGCACCTTCAGCACCCGGCCGCCGACGGGGGACTTGACCTCGAAGGCGCTGCCCCGGCCGCCCCCGCGCAGCGCTTCCAGCGCGGCGCGGGCCTGGGCGAGTTCGCGTGCGGACACCTCGCGGTCGACCACCGCGGTGTCGGCCTCGCTTTGCGCGGCGCGCAGTGCCAGCCGGTCGTCGTCCACCTTCGTTGCGGCGACGAAGCCCTGCGCCGCCAGCGCCTCGTCGCGCTTCAGGTCGTTGCGCTCCTGGGCCAGCGTGACCTGGGCGCGCTCGATGCGCGTGGCCGCGCGCTGCAGCAGCGCCTGCGCGGTGGCCACGCGGGCCTGCGCCTCGCGCGTGCTGCGCTCGTCGAGCAGGGGGGCCAGTGCCGGGGTCAGCGTGGCCAGCGTCGCGCCGGCCTCGACCGCGTCGCCCTCGCGCAGCGTGATGCGCGCCAGCCGCCCGGCCAGCGGCGCGCCGACCTGGTAGCGCTCGCGCAGGCGGGTCTGGCCGTCCTCGTCCACCGTGGTCTCGAAGGGGCCCTGCGTCACCGCGGCCACCTCCACCTCCAGCGGCCGCGGCGCGAAGGCCCAGGCCAGCAGCGCGGCCAGCGCCAGCGCGGAAATCGAGCCGAGGACGAGCGTCTTGCGTTGGATCTTCATGACTCACTCAGGTCGGTCATTCACGTCGGTCATTCCCGGCTCACTCGCGGGTCTTGAGCGCCTGCACCATGTCCAGCCGGTCGATGTGGCGGCGCACCACCAGCGCGCTGGCCACGCCGGCGGCCAGCACCGCCAGCGCGGCCCAGGCGTAGGTGCGCGGCCGGATCACCACCGGGAAGTAGAACTGGTCGGATTTCAGCAGGTCCACGAAGGCGTGCACCAGCGCCCAGCCCAGCGCCATGCCCAGCGGCAGCGCCACCGCGATCACCAGCGCCAGCTCGCCCAGCAGCAGCGCCGAGACCTCCCCGCGGGTGAAGCCCAGCACGCGCAGGCTGGCCAGCTCCCAGGCCCGCTCGGCCAGCGCGATGCGCGCGTTGTTGTAGACCACGCCCACCGCGATCACGCTGGCGAAGAGCGTCAGCACCGTGCTCATGATGCGCACGTTGCGCGCGCTGATCTCGTTCATGTTGCGCAGCATGCTGGCCTTGCTGAACGAGCCGGCCACCCTCGGCAGCGCCCGCGTGGCGGCGAGGAAGTCCGCTTCTGCACCCGGCTCGAGCGCGACGGTGAAGCCGCTGGCCACGTCGCCCTCGCCGAGCACGCGGTTGAGCGCGTGGCGCTCCATGTAGGCGTTCAGCCCCATCATCTCGCGCACCGTGCCATCCACCGTCAGCTCGACGCTGCGCGGCCGCCCCTCCTGGATCTCGACGCGCACCGCGTCGCCGATGCGCAGGCCCAGCTTGTCGGCCAGCCGGTCGGTCAGCAGCAGGCCGCCGGCACTGGGGCGGGATTCGCGGTTGGCCACGTCGACGATGCGGTACAGCTCCGGTTCGGCCGGCACGCCGCGGATCTGCGAGCGCTCGCGCCGCGCGCCGTTGACCAGCGTGACCGCGACGTAGCGGTTGGCCTCCACCGCGCGCACGCCGGGCAGGTGGGCCAGCTCGTAGGCCATGCGCGCGCGCACCGGGTCGGTGGGCCAAACGGAGACGTCCGAGCGCATCGACAGCGTGAAGGTGGTGTCGACGATGGTCTCGATCGCGTCGCGGAAGAAGTTGCCCATGATCACGATGGCGACCGCCGCCGCCACGCCGGCGATCGACAGCCCGGTGCGCCAGGGCCGGCGCTCCATGTTGCGCAGCAGCATGCGCGCCGGTGGCCCGAGGTGAATGACCCGCCGCACCCCCGGCAGCGCCAGGAAGCGCTCGACCAGCGTGCGCCGGTAGCGCCCGGGCGCGGGCGGGCGCATCGCCGCCGCGGGGCTCAGGCGCACCGTGGCCAGGATGGCGCCCAGCGTGCCCGCCACCGCAGTGCCTACCGACAGCCCGACGCTCAGCAGGATCAGCCAGGCGCTGAGCTGGTGCTCGAAGCTCGGGAAGCGGAAGAACTCCGCGTACAGCCCCAGGAACATGCGCCCCAGCGCACGGCCGAGGGCCACGCCGAGCCCGCCGCCCACCGCGACGATGGCCAACACCAGCTGCAGGTAGTGCGTGACGACCTGCCGGTTGGCGTAGCCCAGCGCCTTGAGCGCGGCGATCTGCTCGCGCTGCGTGGCCACCAGGCGGCTGACCACCACGTTGAGCAGGAAGGCCGCCACGCCCAGGAAGATCGCCGGCAGCAGCGTGCCCATCACGCGCTGTTCCTTGATCTCGTTGTCCAGCATCGCGTGCGAGGTCTGGTCCTTGCGGCCCCGTGGGTCACGCCCGCCCCAGGGCGCGAGCAGGCACTCCAGGTCGGCCAGCACCTGGGCTTCGACCGTGTCGGGCGACGCGCTGCCGCCGGCAGCGGGTGCCAGCTTGATCGCCAGGCGGTTGAAGGCGCCCTCCATGTCGTAGGCGGCGGCCAGCGCCTCGCGGTCGATCCAGAACACGCCGAAGCCGCGCAGGTCGGGCATGCCCCACAGCCCGGCGAAGATGAACTCCGGCGACAGCGCCAGCCCGGCGACTTCCAGCGTGCGCTGGCGGCCGTTCATCAGCGCGTTCAGCCGTGCGCCAGGCTTCAGGCCGTGCGCGGTGGCGAAGGCCTCGGAGACCAGTGCGGGAATCGCCGCGCCGCTGCGGCCCTCGGCCGCGGCGGCCAGCACCTCGCGTGCGTCCGAGGTCCGCCCGCCGCGCACCGTCACCCGATTCAGGCGCGGTGGCTGGCGCCGGTCGATGCCGATCAGCTGGCCGATGATCGGGTCGTTCACGCCCGGCAGCTCGATGCGCACGATGAACTCGGTGCTCGGCTGCGCATCGGCCACGCCCGGCAGCGCGCGCACCTGTTCGACCAGTGACAGCGGTGCGCGCTTGACGCTGGCGAAGACGTCGGCGAAGTGGCCCTCGGCGTAGTAGCGCTCGCGCGCGGCCTCCAGCGACTCCACCGCCGACAGCGTGGTGACGAAACCGGCGATGCCGCTGGCCACCACCAACGCGATCGTCAGCGCCTGGCTCCACATCAGGCGCAGGTCGCGCAGCAGCTTGCGGGTGAGGGCCTTCATGGCAGGACTGCCCGGGGTCGGCCTACCAGGACAGTTCGGAGGGCGCGGCGCGGCGCGCGTTGCGCTCCTCGCGCTGGATGCGCCCGTCGCCGAGGTGGATCACCCGGTCGGCCATCGCGGCGATGGCGGCGTTGTGCGTGATCACGACCACCGTCGTGCCGAGTTCGGCGTTGATGCGCGCGATCACCTCCAGCACCAGCTTGCCGGTCGGGTAGTCCAGTGCGCCGGTGGGCTCGTCGCAGAGCAGCACCTGCGGGCGCTTGACGATGGCCCGCGCGATCGCCACGCGCTGCTGCTCGCCGCCCGACAGCTGCGAAGGGAAATGGTGGCGCCGCTGCGACAGCCCGACCAGCGCCAGCGATTCGTCCGGGTCCATCGGTGCGCTGACGATGTCGGTCACCAGCGCGATGTTCTCGCGCGCCGTGAGACTCGGGATCAGGTTGTAGAACTGGAACACGAAGCCCACGTTGACGCGCCGGTACTGCGTCAGCGTGTCCTCGTCGACGGTGGTCAGCTCCTGCCCGGCGTAGCGCACCGAGCCGCTCGTGGCCGTCTCCAGCCCGCCGAGGATGTTCAGCAGCGTCGACTTGCCGCTGCCCGAGGCGCCCAGCAGCACGACGAACTCGCCGGCCATGACCTCCAGGTTCACGCCGCGCAGCGCCTGCACCTGCACGTCGCCCGTGTCGTAGACCTTGGAGAGATCGCGCACCGAAAACAGCGCCTCGCCCCGGTTCACCGGAGCGGGCGTGACGGATGGCACAACGGCAGCCATGGGATGGATCTTGCGCCGCGGTCGCTGGCGGGGTCTTGACCGGGGGCAAACTGACCGATCGGTCAGTGGTGGTCGGGGCCACCACGATCCAGCACAGCGAAAAACACGAAAACACGATACATTTGTTACGGTTGGATTCAATCTTGTCGCTGTGGGAGGCGCTGGATGGACGGATCTCGGGATCGAACGGGGTTTCGCTTCGACGCGGACTGGACGGACACGGTTGCGCTCGACGATTGGCGGCCCTCGCCGCGGGCGCCTGTGAACCGGCCGGCGAGCTGGGCCCAGCTCCTGCGACTTGGCGCGGCCGGGCCGCTGTGGCGCCTGGGTCCGCCGTTGATGGCGCTGCTGCTGGTCGTCGGTTGGAACGCCACCGGCTTCTGGGCCTACGAGCTGTTGGCGCTGGTCACGCTCGGTCTGGCCCTGCGGCTGCTGACCGGGCGGCTGCGCCTGAGCCTGTGGCTGCTGGCCTGGGTCGCGCTCACCTTGGCCTACGCTGGCCACCTGCACATGCGCTACCTTGGCCGTGCGTTGACCTATCACGCGCTGGCCGACCTGCCCACCGCCGCCAGCGTGGCGCTCGACTTCGCCGGGCTGGAGGTTGCGGCGGCGCTGCTGGCCCTGGTCCTGATCCTGGCCACCGGTTTGCGTGAGCCGCGCCGGCCGCTGCCCAGCGCGCTGCGGGCCCTGTTCGCTCTGGCCTGTGCCGGCGGCGTGGCCGCGCTGGTCTGGATCGCGGCGACGCAGCCGGTCCCGCCCTGGGCCTATTCGGGCGGCTATGGCCGCGGGCGGGCGATCGCGCGGCTGCTGATCGGATCCGCCTTCGACCTCGCCGGGTTGCCCACGCCAGCGGCCGAGGGGCGCGTCAGTTACTGCTGCATGCGCCACAGCGACGCGGCGCTGCGGCCGGTGGCGCGGCCCGCCGCGCCGGCGCACCTGGTCATCGTGCTGCTGGAGTCGAGCTTCGAGGCGCGCCACACCCTGGGGCCCGATGCGCCGGCCACACCGCCGCTGCCGCATGCGCTGCCGCTGCAGGTGCACACCGTGGGTGGCAGCACCTGGCGCTCCGAATACGCGGTGCTGCACGGCGTGCCCGACCCGGTCTACGGTCCGGCCGGTGCCTATGTGCAGCTGCTCGGCCCCGGCCATCTGGACGGCGCGCTGCCGCGCATCCTGGCCGCGGCCGGCTACGCGAGCGCCACCGTCTCCACCACCGACCCGGCCTACTACGGCTCGGCGCGGATGCACCGCTCGCTGGGCATGGCGGCCTTCCTGTCCTGCAGCGACGAACCGGCCTGTCGTCACCTGGAGCGCGCCGACGTGCCCGACAGCTGGGCCTACCAGCGCGTGCTGCGCTGGCTGGACGGCCTGCCCGCCGCGCGGCCGGGCTTCTCCTTCGCGACCACGATCCGCCAGCACAGCCCGCACGTGCCGGAGTATGAATTGCCCGGGCCAGCGACCGCGGCGCAGGCGCTGGCCGAGTTCAGCCGCCGCCAGGCCCTGAGCATGGCCGAGTGGCAGGCCTTCGTCACCGCGCTGGCCCGCCGCCCGGACCACACGGTGGTGATCGCCTTCGGCGACCACATCCCCGCCGACGTCCAGCGCCTCGTGCCGGCGCGCCAGCTCATCCACCCCGAGTTGACCCATTTCACCGTCTTCGACAGCCGCGCGGGCTATGTCACCGAGCGCCTGGCCGAGTCCCTGGGCCTGCGCGGCCCGCTGGACATCGCCCACCTCGACGTGCTGGCGCTGCAGGCCCTCGGCCTGGAAACGGTCTACAGCCAGGACAAGCGCCGCATGCTGCGCGAGCAGGGCGGGGCGTATCGGCTGGAGGTCCCGTGAGGGCGGACCTGGCGCGGCCTTTGCCGCGGTTGTCGCCGGGCGCGCGGCCGGACTAGACTCACCGCTCCGACCCGGGAGAACCGATGCCCTCCGTCAACATGCTGCAGGCCAAGTCCACGCTGTCGCGCCTGGTGGACGACATCGAGCAGGGCCGCGAGCGCGAGATCGTGATCGCCCGCAACGGCCGACCTGCCGCCCGGCTGGTGCCCATCGCTGCCACGACGGGGGTCCCGCGCATCGGTGTGGCGAAAGGCCGCTTCGACGTGCCCGACGACATCGACGCCCACAACGACGAGGTGGCGCAACTCTTCCTCGGCGGCGGCGCCACCGCAGCACCCTGAGGCGCGGGTGCGGTGAACCGGTGAAGCCGTGAACCTGCTGCTCGACACCCACGTCGCGCTCTGGGCGATCACCGACAGCCCCCGGCTGTCCGCCCGCGCCCGCGAACTGATCGCTGCGCCCCATGCGTCGGTGTGGGTGAGTGCGACGTCGGTGTGGGGGATTGCGATCAAGCACGCGCTCGGGCGCGGCGACATGCCAGTCTCTGGGGAGGAGGCGCTGCACTGGTTCGAGGCCTCGGGCTACCGCCTGCTGGCGGTGGAAGGCCATCACGCCGCCGCGGTGGGCTCACTGCCGGCGCACCACCAGGATCCCTTCGACCGACTGCTGGTGGCCCAGGCCTTGGTGGAGCCGATGCGGCTGCTGACCCACGACGCCACCGTGGCGCGCTACAGCGACAGCATCGTCCGGGTGTGAGCGCTGCCGGGGTTGCCGCAGCCGGGGCGGCTGTAACTGGGGTGTCCTTCACCGGCCCCACCGCCTTCTCCTTCGCCGAGCGCTGGTTCGCCGAGCGCGGCTGGGCGCCCTTCGACTTCCAGCGGGAGGTCTGGGCGGCGATGGCCGCGGGTGAGAGCGGGCTGCTGCACGCCACCACCGGGGCGGGCAAGACCTACGCGGTGTGGTTCGGCGCGCTGGCGCGGGC
>DAOLLE010000101.1:0-8577 GCA_035331205.1 Burkholderiaceae bacterium | reverse complement strand
ACGAGACTTGCACTAGGCGCGTAAGTCGTTGTTTCCCGAACAGTTTCTTCGCCGAGGTGCTCAGCGAGGACCTCAATTGTAGCCTTGTTTTTGGTCCCCGGCAACAAGATCGTCCAAAGACTTCCACTGACGGCCATAGACCCGTACTCAGCGCACCGGACCCACACCCAGCACTGCGTCGTCCGCGACAGTCTCGAACTGGTCGCCTACGCCTTGCCCTCTGCTTCCGCACACCATCAACACGATGACGACCGAGCCGATGCTCTTGGCGCCGGCCTATCGCGGATGCCGTCTAGGACCGTCTAGGACCCACACGCGCCGCGCATTGCCGGTCTGCTCAAGTTGCGCCGAAAGAACGCACACCCTAGCCGTGGCAAGCCGGCGCACGATTCTTTGTCGATATATCAGGATGCTCGGGCAAGCATGACAGGCGTGGATTCACTACGTCCGGCTGGACGTTGGACAGCGATTGCCATCCCCCTCGTGCCCGGTGAAACCGCTGGCATATCACGTCATACCTAGACGGTTTTGCAGGGACCGTAACTTCTTACGACCCTGATAGCGTGAGCGTAGCTGTCGAGTCTGCTTTCCGACGCTCGACCATCTAGCGATCGATGAATTTTTGCACATCGAGCACACGACGGCTACCAGTAGCGCGAACTGGTGAGAAGTACTCAAGCCCCATGACGAAGCGGGCATCGGAACTCGCTTCCTGCACAGGTAACAGGCCGACCATGAGGTCGGCGGCAAAGGAGTCGGCCATGTAGTTCTTCTCCTGGAAGGAGACCGAGCATGCACGAGAACAAGAATGATGCACCCACATCAAAGGTGTTCTACCGCCCGATCGAAGCGTCCATCCGCTGGGCTGGGCTGCTGCGATATGAGCAAGTGATCCTGGCCTCGGTTTCGTCGCCAAGGAATCTTCCGCAATCGCTGGACTGCCCGCGCTGGGGCGAACTGCGGCTGTACACCGATCGCATCTACGACGGCATCCTCAATGGGGAACTGCCCTTCGGGCAGAACGGCATCACCGCACGCGACATCGCGCTGATCGAATCCCCTGACCTGACGGTTCGTCACGTGGATCTGAAGCGTTGGATGCGCCAGCACTACCCCGAGCAGCGGCCCGGCTTTCTCTTCTGCCGCAGCGAACGCATCGCCCATCCCTTCATCTCGCTGGAGACCGGCCAAGCCATGCTCGTCGAGCGCTTGGCCCTCAAATCCGCCCTGGAGCAGTGCAAGCGTCAACTGCGCGAGTTGCAGGACCAGCACGACGCGCTGCTCAAGCAGTCCACGGTGATTCCTGCATGCGCCCAGTGCCCGATCAGCGACCGTGCCGAGGCCACGTACCTGCACATCATCGGCACGATGCTGGAACTGATGCTCGGCCAATCCCCGTCGGGCACACCGTACTCCAGCTTCAACAGCCAGGAATCCATCGCTACCGCGATGATCGCGCATCACGGCGAACTCATGGGCATTACGGATCGCACGCTGCAAGCCAAATTTGCGCAAGCCCGACGCAAGCTACGGGCCGCCGTTTCTTGATGTTTGCAAGCCCGTATCTGCGGTCGCGGAAACCGCATTTACGGTGGTCTGGGACAGAAGCCGACATTTGAATAGGTGTCACGCCAACAAACGCCACTGAGCGTTCAGGAGTGACCGCCATGTCGCAAGCACCTGTACTGCCGCCCAACGAGCGCCGCATCCTGCGCCTGGAAGAAGTCGAAGCGAAGTCCGGCTTCAAGCGCGCCCACCTCTACAACCTGATGCGCGCCGGCAAGTTTCCCAAAGCGTTGCGCCTGGGCGTGCGCGCCGTCGGCTGGGACTCCATCGAAATCGACCAGTGGATCGCCGAGCGCGTCAACAGCCGGGCCTGACCCGTTCTCCCGCGGACTTCCCATCCTCACACGGAGAACGCCATGCAGGTTGTATCCATTGTCTCGACCAAAGGGGGCGTCGGTAAAACGACCACGGCCGCCAACCTTGGCGGGCTCGCCGCCGACGCGGGGCTGCGCGTGCTGCTGCTCGATCTCGACGTGCAGCCCACCTTGTCCTCGTACTACGAGTTGGCCCACCGCGCGCCCGGCGGCATCTATGAATTGCTGGCCTTCAATGAGCGCGACCTCGGCCAGCTCGTGTCCCGCACGATCATCACAGGCCTGGACCTGGTGCTGTCCAACGACCACCGGGGCGAGCTGAACACCTTGTTGCTGCATGCGCCGGACGGACGCCTGCGACTACGGCACCTGCTGCCGGCACTGACTCCCCTCTACGACCTGGTGCTGATCGACACCCAGGGCGCACGCTCGGTGACGCTGGAGATGGCGGTGCTCGCCTCCGATCTCGCGTTGTCGCCCGTGACCCCGGAAATCCTCGCCGCCCGCGAACTGCGGCGCGGCACCATGCAGTTGCTGGAGGACATCGCCCCGTACCGGCACCTGGGCATCGAGCCGCCGCCGCTGCACCTGCTCATCAACCGGGTCCACCCGGTGTCGGCGAACGCCCGGCTGATCCAGCAGGCCCTGCGCGAGCTGTTCCAGCACCACACCGGCATCCGCGTGCTGGCCACCGACGTGCCGGCCATCGAAGCCTATCCGCGCGCCGCGACGCGCGGCCTGCCGGTGCATCGGGTCGAGTACCGCCAGCCACCGGGCAGAGTCGCCCCCGCCGCGCTCGACACCATGCGCGGCCTCGCTGGCGAACTGTTCCCGCAATGGCAGCACCGATTTGCCACGGTGTCCGGCCGCCCGCCATTTCCTCTTGATACCGGGAGGCCCCATGGCGAACGCACATGAACTGGCCCGAGGCCACAAGCGGCTACGCGCCCTGATCGAGTTCGCCGTCGGCGAGGGCTGGCACGTCAAGCGCACGCCAGGCGGCCACCTCAAATTCACCAAGGCCGGCTGCGCCGCGATCTACACCAGTTCGACCGCCAGCGACCACCGGGCGGCCCTCAATGCCCGGGCGCAGATCCGCCGCGCCGAGCGCGAGGCCCGATCCCCAGCGCAGGGAGGCCGCCATGGTTGAGATGACCTCCCAGCAGATGGCCGGCAAGCTGCTCGCGGCCGGGTTCGAGCGCAGCGGCCCATCCACCTCGGCCTTGAGCGACCCGATCGCCGACACGCCCATGTTCGTGACCCTGGACCAGTTGCGTCCCTACGACCACGACCCCAGGAAGAAGCGCAATCCGGCCTACGAGGACATCAAGGCGTCCATCCGCGAGCGCGGCCTTGATGCGGCGCCGGCGATCACCCGACGCCCGGGCGAGGGCCACTACATCATCCGCAACGGCGGCAACACACGCCTGGCGATCCTGCGCGAACTGTGGTCGGAGACCAAGGACGAGCGGTTCTTCCGCATATCGTGCCTGTTCCGGCCCTGGCCCAGCCGCGGCGAAGTCGTGATGCTGACCGGCCACCTGGCCGAGAACGAATTGCGTGGGGGCCTGACGTTCATCGAGCGCGCCCTCGGCGTCGAGAAGGCGCGCGAGTTCTACGAGCAGGAAAGCGGCGCCGCCCTGAGCCAATCCGAGCTGGCCCGCCGTCTCGCCGCTGATGGCTTCCCGGTCCAGCAGTCGCACATCAGCCGGATGAACGACGCGGTGCGCTACCTCCTGCCGGCGATCCCGACCGTGCTCTACGGCGGGCTCGGCCGCCACCAGGTCGAACGCCTGTCGGTCATGCGCAAGGCCTGCATGCTCGCGTGGGAGCGCTACGCCAAGGGCCGCACGCTGGTACAGGACTTCGACGACTTCTTTCAGGAGGTGCTGTCGCAGTTCGACACGCAGGCCGACGAGTTCGTCCCCCAGCGCGTGCAGGACGAGCTGATCGGCCAGATGTCCGAGCTGCTCGGCATCGACTACGACGTGCTGGCGCTCGACCTCACGGAATCCGAAAGCCGCCATCGCGCCCTGGTCAGCGATCCGACCCCGCCATCGGCACCGCCCGCACTTCCTGAGCCTGGCACCGTGGCCCGCCCGCCCGCCGCGCCGGCCCCATCGGCCCCGACGCCGGCGGCCATACCTGGGTCGCGCGAGCGCAAGGACAGCTCAGGGACGGACGGCTCGCCCGCAGGAAGCCCCGTGGCGGCTCCTGGTGATCTGCTGCAGGGGCACATCGTTTCGCCCGCACCTACGACGGAGCGGCTGCAATCCATTCAGCGGATGGTCGCCGACGAGCTGGGGGATGCGCTGCCCGATTTCTCGGCCAACGTCTTGCAGTCCATTCCCGTCCAGGCAGGCGGTCTCTACCCGATTTCCGACGTCTGGCACATCGACGCGGGCCTGGACACGCCCGATCGCCTGCGCATCCACATCGCGCAGTTCGCACGCGAGATCGCGGGTGAGGCAGGCCTTAATCAGTGCATCGAGGACCGCGCGGACGGCGTGGGCTTCGCATGCCATGCCAGCGCGCAGCCCCCATCACCCCAGGGCCGCGGCGTGCTGGCATTGCTGGCGAGCCTGGCAGGCCAGAGCTTCACCGATGCCGATCTGGACGGCGGGCAGCTTGCCGCCGAGCTGCCGGCGCTGCTGCACGGCCAAGGTGATGCGACACGCCGCTTGAGCGACACCGCGCTGGTCAAGCTGTTCCGATTGCTGCGCCTGGCCCGGCGCCTGCTGGACCTGGAATCCGGCGTCGCAGGCCCTGGGGCATGAAGGAAGGAGACCCGCATGTCCGCCCCGCACCCGCTCAATCAAGCCGTCATCGCCCAGGCGCTCTACGACCTGCGCAACGGCCAACTGCGCCGCTGCAAGGCGATGGGCTTCAGCGAGGCCGAGCTGGATGCGCTCAAGCATCCCGCCATGGTGAGCGTGCTGGCCAACGCCAATGTCTCGTGGTGTTCCGTGTCCGTGAACCGCGAGGTGCTCCGGCGTCTGCTCTCGCAGGCGCAGGACGTGGAGAAGGAAATCGCGACCGTCGATCGCATGTTGCGCCTGGGGGCCAGCACGGAGATGGTCAGCCGCTTCTATGGCCTGACCCATCAGGAAGTCGCCCTGCGCCGTGAGGTGCTGGGCCTGCCCAAGCGAAAGGGGCGTCACCCTGTCCTGGACGAGAAGCAGGACGTCGAACTGTGGCGGCGCTGGAAAGCGCTCACCAGCAGCAGGAATGTGGACTTGGAGGACGAGACCTCGATTCTCGACGCGGCCATGGACCTCGCCGAAGGCATGGATTTGCCGCTGTCGGTGGTCTGGGCCGCGATCAAGTCGTGGGTCGATCAGGGACTGGGTTGAGCCATGGCCGTGGACGACACCGCACCACGCCATGGCCCCGTCGCACTCGCTGACCTGTTCGACGCGGCGCTGAAAGACCTTGCGCCCAGGCCCAGCCCGCCCACGCCCACGCGCATGCCTATATCTGCGCCGTCACCTGCGACACCGGCTGCGTCCGGCGATGCGTTCCTCTTCAGCGGCAACCGGCATGAGACTGTACCGCGGCGGCTGTTCCTCGACCGCCGCCTGACGCCGCTGGAGCGCAACGCCTGGCAGGTGTTCCGGCTGATGCTCAACGACGACGGCGTGACCGCATTCCCCACCTATGAGCAGTTGCGGCCCTGGCTGGCCTCGATGCCCTGCGCCGGGCAGGCCTCGCACGAAACCGTGGCGCGAGCCCTGACGCTGCTGCGGCTGACCCGATGGCTGAGCCTGGTGCGGCGACGGCGCGACGCCAAGACCGGCCGCATTCTCGGCAATCTCTATGTCCTGCACGACGAGCCGCTGACCCCCTTTGAAGCGATGCAGCTCGACCCGGACTACCTGCAGCTCGTCAGCCAGGCGCTCGGCCATTCGGCCAAAGCCGTGCAGATCGTGGGCCTGCACACCCTCAAGGAAATCGGCGAAGACCCGATGCTGGCCGGGCGCACCCTGCCGTCGAGGCTGCAAGTCCTGGCCGAGCGCCTCGCCAGCCAGGGCGTCGGGGCGCACGAAAGTTATCCACAGGAGGATGCCGCACACGAATCCGAAGAAGGGCCGACGAGCCTTCTTCGGAATTCCGATGACCCCACTTCGGAATCCGAAGCAGGGTCGAAACCCGCGCCAGACGCCTCTCTTCGGAATCCGAAGCAGGCCCGTACAGTACGTAGTAGTCGTATCAATGAAGTACGTACTACCGCGCAGGCACAGGCGCAGGCGCGCGCGCTGGGCGACCTGCAATGGCCCAAACGCTTCGCGGAACTGAAGGCAGAGCAGCAAACAGGTGCGCGGGTGGCATTGCAGCAGGTCGATGCCGCGCTGAGGCAGGCCGTGCTGGACGAATGGGCCGCACGATGCAGCAGCCACGGCATCCGCAATCCTGCGGGGTATCTGTTCGGCATCATCCAGCGGGCCATCCATGGCGAGTTCAACGCCTGGGCCAAGAAAGACGCGCCATCGGCACACGCTCCGCCGAATGAGCGGCCACCACCAGCACCGCCACCATCCCAGCCGCAGGGCAAGCCGGTGCCGCCGGAAGTCGCCAGGCAGCACATCGAGCGGCTGCGCAACCTGCTCGCCAGCAAGTGAGCGGGCCTGCAAGGCGGTGAAGTGGATGCCAGTGGCTTCCCGTAGAGCTATCCCCAGGGGATAGTTCCACTGACGGCTACACGTCGAACCGCAGCACGCCAGGCCCCGATCGCCTGCGGCGGGATCGGCCCTGTCCGCGCTTGATCCGGGCGCGCAGCGTTCCTTGGCGCTCCATGGAACTATCCCCTGGGGATAGTTCCACTGACAGCTACGACGTCGAACCGCTGCACGCCAGGCCTCGATCGCCCGCCGTGGGATCGGCCCTGTCCACGCTGATCCAGGTGTGCAGCGTTCCTTGGCGCTCCATGGCGCTATCCCCTGGGGATAGCTCGCGCCGCATGCGCCCGCCGCGTGAACCGGGGACTGGCGGGTTTCGGTTTGTTGACTGACTGCCTTCCGCCACCTGCCGAAGCTGTCCGCTCTTTTCCAACAACGAGCGGACACCATGGCAACCACCAACGAACCCCTGCAACTGAATCTCGGCTCCCTGCGCAGCGCGATGTCGCTGACGCTGCACACGCACCACGCCTCGCGCATTTGGCACGGCCGCGCCGCCGCCGAGGGGCGACCGGGCATCGTCGGCCTGAACGGCTACATCGCCCAGATGAACAAGATGCGGCGCGGCTCGGAGCAGGACGACCCGTACAGCGACTTCTGGATGCTGCGCATCGAGGACAAGCTCGACCAGACGAAGGCCACGCTGCAATCGCTGCGCGAGCAGGTGGACCAGGCCCTGGCGAGCGTGCCGCCGGCACTCACCCTGGGCGAGAACCTCAACGTGCAGCCCGTCAAGCTGCCGCTGTTCGTCAATGCGCAGTTGGGCTTTGCCGCGGTGTATCTGCTGGCCGACTACGACGACATCGCCCGCAAGCTGATCCTCGCGCACCACACCGCGCTGATCGATCGCTCGACGCTCGAACGCTGGCTCAACGAAGGCGCCCATGCACTGCGCAGTCTTTTCAGCCTGGCGCAGCAGTACCGCTACTCGGGCTGCACCCGCGACGACTTCGCCGCCAAGAATGCCGCAGCACGGGCGGCGCTGGAGAAATTCGGCGAGTTGCCGCAGGACGTGCTGGAAGGCACGCGCCGCTCGAAGTTCGCGCCGCCGATCGTGCGCCGTGGCCTGCAGCAGCGCGGTGACGGTCCTGCCGCAGCCGCATTGCCCAGCGACGAGGCCACCACCACCGAGGCACCCGAGACTACCGCGGACGAGGACGCGCAGGCATGAGCGACCCGAACCGCGACACCCGCTACTTCCGCCCGCTGCAACAGACCGCCTTCATGCGGCTGGAACACGCAGGCTCTCTAAAAGGCCTTTTGAAGCCCTTTAAAGGTAAAGGGGACTTGGAGGTCTGGGCCAGCCAGTGCTTCGCCATGCGCGACGAGTTGATTGGCTTGGCGCAGCGACAGGTGCTGCCACAGGCGGTCGGGCATCCCTTCCACCTGCTGCCCATCGAGTTGGCCCAGCAGACCACTGGCGCAGGCACGGTGTTTTTGCGCTGGCGCAAGCACGACCGCTCGGCCATGGGCGTCGCCTTGTGGCAGGAGCTGATGGCGAGTACCAGCACGCCGGTCAACCTGCTGGTCGACCTGCACGCCATCGAGCTTCAGCGCATCACGCTGAACATGCAGATCAGCTTGTTGCACACCTTGGGCCGGCAGGCGCAGGAGTGCGCCAGCAAGGCCGCCGAGGCGGAAGACGCCTACCTGCGCCGGCTCAAGTCCATGCCATCCGCCATGCGTGATCGGTGATCGCGCCACGCACCCCAGCACGCGCCCGCCGCCAACCAGGTGCGGGTTTTTCAACCACCACGGAGATTGCAACATGAGCACGCACTTTTCTGGCGAGGGCAACATCGGTTCGCCCCCCGAGTACCGGGAGTTCCCCAACGGCAACGACGAGCCCAGCCGCCTTCTGCGCCTGAACGTCTATTTCGACAACCCCATTCCCAAGAAGGATGGCAGCTTCGAGGATCGCGGCGGCTTCTGGGCGCCGGTGGAAATCTGGCACCGCGACGCCGCGCACTGGAAGGACCTCTACCAGAAGGGCATGCGCGTGCTGGTCGTCGGCCGCATGG
>DAOLLE010000100.1:0-8621 GCA_035331205.1 Burkholderiaceae bacterium | reverse complement strand
CCGCCCGCCCAGCGGTCGGGCCCAGCGCCTGCTCGACGTGCTGCTGGCCGCCGCCACGCTGTTCGCGCTGGGGCGGCTGGCCGTCTTCGTGCACGCCGAGGTCGGCTGGGCCGAGGCCGGCCACGTGCTGCTGCTGGGCCTGTACACCCTGACGCGGGTGCTGCTGCTGATCGCGCTGGCCGCGCTGATCTGGGTGCCGGTGGGCATCTGGATCGGCCTGAACCCGCGCTGGTCGGGCCGGCTGCAGCTGCTGGCGCAGCTGCTGGCGGCCTTCCCGGCCAACCTGCTGTTTCCGGTCGCGGTGCTGGCGATCGCGCACTTCCGGCTCGACCCGAACCTCTGGCTGTCGCCGCTGATGGTCTTCGGCACGCAGTGGTACCTCCTGTTCAACGTCATCGCCGGTGCGGCCGGGATCCCGACCGAGCTGCGCTTCGCGGCGCAGAACCTCGGCCTGTCGGGCTGGCTGCGCTGGAAGCGCTACCTGCTGCCCGCGGTGTTCCCGAGCGTGGTCACCGGCGCGATCACCGCCAGCGGTGGCTCGTGGAACGCCAGCATCGTCGCGGAGTCGGTGACCTGGGGCGCCACCACGCTGCAGGCCCGGGGCCTGGGCAGCTACATCGCGCAGATGACCGCGGCGGGGGACTTTCCACGCATCGCGCTGGGCATCGGTGTGATGGCCCTGTTCGTCACCGCGCTGAACCGCTTCGTCTGGCGCCGGCTCTACGAGCTGGCCGAGCAGCGTCTGCACGCCTGAAGCGGACCGTCGAAACAGCAGCAGGACCCTCGCCATGCCATCGACCGCGATCTTCGAACTCACCGGCATCGGCAAGAGCTTCCGCTCGGCCGACGGCCATGTGCGCCCGGTGCTCGAGGGCGTGGACTTCACGCTGCGTGAGGGCGAGATCGTCGCGCTGCTCGGCCGCTCGGGCTGCGGCAAGAGCACGCTGCTGCGCATCCTGGCCGGGCTGATCCCGCCCGACGCGGGCGAGCTGCGCTACCGCGGCCAGCCGCTGTACGCGCCGGCGCGCTCGATCGGCATGGTGTTCCAGTCCTTCGCGCTCTTTCCCTGGCTGACGGTGCAGCAAAACGTCGAGCTCGGGCTGGAGGCGCGCGGCCTGCCGCCCGATCAGCGCGCGAGCCAGGCGGCGGCAGCGATCGCGTTGATCGGCCTGTCGGGCTTCGAGGGCGCCCTGCCACGCGAGCTTTCCGGCGGCATGCGCCAGCGCGTGGGCATCGCGCGCGCGCTGGTCACCGAGCCCGACGTGCTGCTGATGGACGAGGCCTTCTCGGCGCTGGACGTGCTCACCGGCGAGCGCCTGCGCGACGACATCCTGGCGCTGTGGCGCAGCGGGGCGATGCCCACGCGGGCGATGCTGGTGGTGTCGCACGACATCGAGGAGGCGGTGCTGATGGCCGACCGCGTCATCGTGCTGGCCAGCGACCCCGGGCGCATCCGCAGCGAGCTGGCCATCGCGCTGCCGCGCCCGCGCGACGTCGAGCAGCCCGAGGTGCGCGCGCTGATCGACGAGGTCTACGCCCGCATGACCGCCGGCGCGCGCAATGGCCACGCGGCGGGCTCGCCGCACAGCCTGGCGTTGGCCGAGCGCCTGCCCGATGCCGACGTTTCGCGCATGGACGGCCTGCTGGAGCGGCTGGGCGCCGAGCCCTTCGGCGGCCACGCCAGCCTGCCGCGCCTGGCCGAGGCGGCTGCGCTCAGCGACGCCCGGCTGCTGCCGCTGGCCCACGGCCTAGCGCTGTTGGGGCTGGCCCAGTTCGAGCACGGCGACCTGCAGCTCACCGCGCTGGGGCGGCGCTATGTGGATGGCCACCGCACGCTGCGCCAGGAGCTCTTCGGCCAGCAGCTGCTGTCGCACGTGCCCCTGGCCGCGCACATCCGCCACAGCCTCGAGCAGGAGCCGAGCGGCCAGCTCGCCGTCAAGCCCTTCCTGCGCCTGCTGCGCGAGCGCCTCGACCCGGCCGAAGCCGACCGGGTGCTGCGCACCGTGATCGCTTGGGGCCGTCACGGCGAGGTCTTCGAGTACGACGACGCGCGCCGGCGCATCCGCCTGCCGACGGGGGAGACGGTCGCCGAGGAGGCGGGCCCCGGCTGAAGCCGCTCAGGTGCGCAGGCCGCCCACCAGCCGGCGCGGGCTGGCGAGGTACATCAGCTTGCGCACGCGGCGCATGACGCGCTCGCTGCGGCTTTCCTCGAGCTTGGCGCGCTGGCGGTCGACGCTGTAGACGATGGTGTACGGGCGGGCCTGCACGATCACGAAGCGACCGTCCTCGACCAGCACGAACTCCACGTCCATCGCGTTGGAGGCGCTGTTCTTCGGCAGCAGCTCGGTGTGGATGCGCTGCAGCTGAAGCATCAGCTGCTTGACCTGGGCCTCGGCAAGCAGCGGCTTGCCGCCGCCGAAGGAGCTGCGGCTGAGCAGCTCGATCGTGAACTGGTCGAGCACCGCATTGACCAGGTACTGCTCGGGCAGCTCGTTGCCCACCGCGCCGGTCACCGTGCGCCCGACCACCTGGGCGTTGATGAAGGCGGCGTTCTGGCCCGGCTTGAAGGGGTTGCCGGTGATCGCCACGCCGGTGGCCACCGCGCCTTCGACGAAGGGCTGCACCAGGATGCCCATCGCCACCGCGCGGTGGTCGATGCGGTACCACTCGCGCTCCTCGTAGGCGCGCTGCAGCCAGACGCTGGCCCAGACGAAGCGCAGCGCATCGGCGATCTGCGCGTCCGTCGGATTCGGCGCGACGGGAATGCTCTCGTACAGGCCGGCGCCGTTGAAGCCGTCCAGGTCCTCGGCGTTGGTGCTGCTGCGGAAGATGAAGCGCCCGCGCGTGCCCATGGCCTGCAACCGCGCGCGCAACTCGGCCAGCAGCGCCGGGTCGACCGGGTGAGCGGCGATGCGTTCGCGCAGCTGTGCCAGGCGCCGGGCGCGCTCGGTGGCGCTGGCGGCAAAGGCCGGGTCGGCCAGCATCGCGTCGATCTCGGCGTCGGCGCCCGAGGCACTCAGGTGCGCCGCGTAGGTCGAGAACGGCAGCGCGATGCCGCCGGGCGTCTCGATGCCCGCCACCCGCGTCAGGTCGCCGAGCTGGGCCGACTTGGCACCCACGAAGTTCACCGCGCCCGCGGGCAGGCTGGCGACGTCGTGGATCGTGCGCGTGGCCAGGTCACGCTCGGGCACGAAGGTTCGCGACGGGCGCAGCCGCGCCCAGGCGGCCTCGGCCTGGGCGATCTCGGCCGGCTCGATGGCGTAGTCCTGCCCGCCGACGGTCAGCTTGACGAGCTGGCCCTCGAGGCCGAGCAGTTCGGGACGGTCGGCCGCGCGGCGCAGCGCCATGTCGGGGGTGTTGCGGTTGCGGCTGAGCACCGCGACGTGGGCCAGCGGCGCCTGCAATTCGGCGGTGACCAGCGCGGCCACCGGTGGAATCTCCTCGGGGACGTGGTCGATCACCACCACGTCACTGGGCCGCACGGTGGACACGTCGAGCTTGCCGCGCACGAAACGCAGGTAGCCGTAGGCCTCGCCCACCACCACCGGCTGGTACTCGATGGAGGCGTGCAGCGCATCGCGCTCGATGACCGGAATGTCCGCCTCGATGCGCTCGGCGATCTCGCTCTGCGACGGCGAGGTCGGCCGAAATCGCAGGTTGTGCGCCAGCGGAATGCGCGGCGCGAGGTGCCGATACAGCCAGACGATGCGATCGGCCTTCATCGTGTCGCCACAGGTCAGCTCGAGCGTCCAGTGGTCGCCGTCCAGGTAATGCAGGATGGAGCCGAGCAGGTAGCGCCGGTCGTCCTGGTCGTACTCCTGGATCAGGAAGTGGTCGTGCACCGTCAACGGGTTGATGTGCCGCAGCACGAACTCGTAGTGCGTCTCCCACTTCTGCGAATCGAAGAAGTAGGTGCGGTTGTCGCGTTGCAGGTCGACGACGAACTTGGCCGCCTCGGTGTGGGCGGTGGTGACATAGCCATGGCGCACCGAGATGGCCTGCCAGTGGTCCTGGGCATCGACACGGTCGACGAAGTCGATGCGGGCCGACCGAGAGCGCGAGAAGAATCCGGCCATCGAGCAAAGGGAATTGCGCAGGCCCACGAGCGGCGGGGCCGAACCATGGCGCCCCCCCTTTTTCGGGGAGGATCAGCCTAACCCAAAGACTTTAGCCACTTTTTCACACCGGTCGGCCCGTCGGCCGTGACAAAGTGATGAATCGCCCTTCACTTACGGGAACTGCCAGCGCGCAAAGCCATTCACCTGTCGCGCCGACGCTGCGTCTGGCGCCTGGCTGAGTCACTGGCGCTCGCGCCGCGCCCGCACCGCCTGGGCCAGTTGCTGAAGCACCGGCTGGGTCTGGGCCCAGCTGATGCACGCGTCGGTGATGGACACGCCGTGCGCCAGCGGCTGGCCGACCACCAGGTCCTGGCGGCCTTCCTGCAGGTGACTCTCGATCATCACGCCGGTGATGCGGCGCTCGCCGGCGCTGATCTGCGCGGCGATGTCGGCGGCCACGTCGATCTGGCGGCGGTGCTGCTTGCTGCTGTTGGCGTGCGAGCAGTCGATCATCACCTGCTCGCGCAGGCCGGCGGCGCGCAGCGTGGTGCAGGCCGCCTCGACGTGCTCGGCGCCGTAGTTGGGCGCCTTGCCGCCGCGCAGGATGACGTGGCAGTCGGCGTTGCCGCGGGTCTCGAAGATCGCGGCCTGGCCCATCTTGGTCATGCCCATGAAGGCGTGCGGCGCACTGGCCGAGAGGATGGCGTCGCTGGCCACCTTCAGGTTGCCGTCGGTGCCGTTCTTGAAGCCCACCGGGCAGCTCAGGCCGGAGGCCAGCTGGCGGTGCGTCTGGCTCTCGGTGGTGCGTGCGCCGATGGCGCCCCAGGCGATCAGGTCGGCGATGTACTGCGGGCTGAGCAGGTCGAGGAACTCGGTGCCGGTGGGCAGGCCGATTTCGCTCACGTCCAGCAGCAGCTGGCGGGCGCGCTCGAGGCCCTCGTTGATCGCGAAGCTGCCGTCCAGGTGCGGGTCGTTGATGTAGCCCTTCCAGCCCACCGTGGTGCGCGGCTTCTCGAAGTACACGCGCATCACGATCAGCAGGTCGCCGCTGAGCAGGTCGGCCTCGTGCTTGAGCAGGCGGGCATAGGCCAGCGCCTGGTCGTGGTCGTGGATCGAGCAGGGGCCGACGACGACGATCAGGCGGTCGTCGCGGCCATGCAGCACGTCGGCCATCTCCGCGCGGCTGCGCTCCACCAGCGCCAGCGTGGCGTCGGGCACCGGCAGCCACTCCTGCAGCAGCGCCGGGTTGATCAGCGGGCGCACCGCGCCGATGCGCACGTCGTCGATGCGGGTGCTGTCGTGGGTGGCGTCGCGCGAGCCGGCTTCGCGGTCGCGGCGGGGGTCGTCGATCTGGGGCATGGTGGACATGTCGGGCGGCGCACGGGCCGCAGCGGGTGGAAGTCGCTCGGGAAGGGTCGATGTTGCGCCGGGTCTGGCACAGTCGGGGCGCATCATATCGACCCCCTGCAGCCGCCTCGAACGATGCCCGTCTCGCCCCCCCCGTCCCCCCGCAACCCGGCGCCGACTCCGCCGAAGCCGGGCCTGCGCGCCGCGCTGATCACCGCCCTGGCCGCCACCGCCTGGGCCACCACGGCCTGTGCCACCGAACCGGCCGAGCCGCCGCCGATCCCCGCCTACGACCACATCGTGATCGTGGTGCTGGAGAACCGCTCGGCCGATGCCGGCGGCGAGCAGCGCATCTGGGGCAACCCGGCGCTGCCCTTCCTCAACGGCTTGGCGCAGGACCCGCAGTTCGGCGTCCAGTTCACCAACGCCTGGGCCGCGGAGACGCCCTACCGGCGCATCCCACGCGGCTCGGACGCGCCGCTGTCGGCCCGGCCCAGCCAGCCGAACTACCTCTACCTGTTCTCCGGCAGCCACCAGGGCGTGCGACCGGACTGGTTCCAGGACCCGGCCTCGCCCTACCGCGGCAAGGCGCAGGCCGACGCCGAGGGCAACCGCCTCGACGCCCCCGCCGACGAGGTGCCGACGGGCATCGGCAACCGCCTGATCCCCGCGGCGCGCCGGCCCTTTGCCACCGCCAACCTCGGCGCCGCGTTGCGCGAGGGCGGCAGGAGCTTCCTGACCTTCTCGCAGAGCCTGCCGCACCCGCTCTGGGACGAGTCCGGCGACCCCGACCCGCTGCTCGACCACTACCGCCGCAAGCACAACCCGGCGATCAACTGGATCGGCTTCGACGGCCTGCCGGGCAGCGCCCGGGTGCCCGAGGAGCGGCGCCGCTTCCTGCTGCCGGTGGACGTCAACCTGGGCTTCGAGCCCACCACCGACCCGCAGGGGCGGCGCTGGCGCGGCTTCCTGCGCGACGCCGAGGGCCGGCCGCTGAGCTTCGAGGACCTGCCGACCGTGGCGCTGGTGGTGCCCGACGAGCAGCACAACGCCCACAGCGCCCCGCTGGCCCAGGCCGACGCCTGGCTGCGCGAGCACCTCGGGGCCTACGCCGAGTGGGCCCGAACGCACAACAGCCTGCTGATCGTCACCTTCGACGAGGACGGCGCCACCGACACCCACCAGGGCAACGGCTACCTCTGGGGGCGCGACCGCATCGCCACGCTCCTGCACGGCGCGCACCTGAAGCCGGGGCGCTACGACCAGCGCATCGACGCGCTCAACCTGCTGGCCACGGTGCTGCACAGCCAGAAGCTGCTGGGGCGCTTCCGGCAGGACTTCGCCGCCACCTGCCCGAACGACGCGGCCACCTGCCAGCGCCAGGCGGCCAACCTGCGCCCGATCCTGGACGTGTTCGGCGCCGGCCCGGCGCTCAGCGAGCTGCCGCCCACCCGCGACTGAACGCCCAGCGCCGACCGTCCGCCCGTCCGTCCGCCCGACCGCTCACGCGCGATGAGACCGCCGAATCGCCCCGCCCTCCCGCTGGACCTGCCGCGGCTGCTGATGCGCCGCGCCACCTGGGTGGGGCTGGCGGTGCTCGCACTTGCGCTGCTGCTGGGCCTGCAACGCTCGGCCGAGGACATCCGCGCCGAGGAGGACGCCGCGATGCAGCTGGCCACGCTGATGAGCCGGCTGGGCACCCTGGCGCCGCTGGACGATGCCGCCGCCCTCGTCGCGCTGCGCGCGATGCAGCAGGAAGCGCCGCTGCGCCACCTCGAACTGCAGATCCACGACACCGGCGGGCGCACGCTGCTGGCCCCGCCGGCGCCGGCCGACGACCCGGCCTGGCTGTGGCCGCTGCGCCGCCTGCACACCTGGATCGAACCCGAGGCGCCGCCGCGGCGCGTCTCCTGGCTGGTGCCTCGGCCGGGCGGGCCGGCCTGGGTGATCTCGCTGGACGCCTCGGCCGACAGCGAGCGGCGCGAGGCACTGACCAACCTCGCGGGCACGCTGGCGCTGCTGCTGCTGGCCATTGCCGGCCTGCTCGTGGTGATGCAGCTGAACCTGCGCCACGCGTTGGCGCCGCTGGCCGCGCTGCTGGGCGCGATCGCCGGCATCGAGCGGCAGGACCCCCAGGCGGTGGCGCGCCTGCCGGCCATGCCACTGCGCGAGCTGGAGGCCATCGCCGCGGCGCTGCGCCACCTCGCCGCCGCGCTGGACGAGGCCGAGCAGCGCCGCCGCCTGCTCAGCCAGAAGCTGCTGACGCTGCAGGAGGACGAGCGCCACCACCTCGCCCGCGAGCTGCACGACGAACTCGGCCAGCGCCTGACCGCGCTGCGCTTCGACGCCGCCTGGCTGCAGCGGCGCTTGGGCGCGGTCGAAGGCGGGGGCAACCACGAGGTGGCCGAGGTCGTCGGCGGCATGCTGAAGCACTGCGCCGACCTGCAACAGGACGTGCGCCAGCTGCTGCGCCAGCTCGACCCCTTCGGCGCCGAAGGCCCCGCCGCCGACGCGCCGCCACTGCCGCTGGCCCGCCTGCTGCAGCTGCTCGACGCGCTGGTGCAGGGCTGGCAGGGCACCCCAGCCGCGCATCCGGGCGACGCAGCACCGCAATTCGTCTGGCACAGCGGCGTCGGCGGCGCGCAGGGCCCGCTGCGGCCCTGGCACCCCGGCCAAGCCGAGGCCATCGCCCTGCCCCGCCCACTCGCACTGGCGCTGTACCGCCTCAGCCAGGAGGCGCTGACCAACGCGGTGCGCCACGCCCGCGCCACACGGATCGAGCTGCGCCTGGCCTTCGCCCCGCCCGACGCGGCCGGCGAGCCGGCCCGGCTGCACTGGCGGGTGCGCGACGACGGCATCGGCCTGACCAACGCCGCCACTGCGCTGCAGCGTGGCAACGGCCTGGGCGGCATGCAGGAACGCGTGTGGGCGCTGGGGGGCCTGTGGCAGAGCGGCCCGGCGCAGACCGCTCCCAACCCCGAGAATCGCCCCGGCTGGCGGCTGCAGGCCAGCCTGCCGCTGACGGCGTCGACCGCCCCGAAACCCTGACCGATCCCCACGATGGCTGACTTCCGCCCCTTCCTCGCCAGCCTCACCTCGCCGATGGTGGCGCTCTTCCCCTCGGCCACGCTGGCCGTGCGCCAGCTCGACGCCAGCGGCCTGTTCACCGCCGCACCGGGCGGTGAGACGCCGCTGCGCGCCATTGGGCTGTTCCTG
>DAOLLE010000099.1:0-8630 GCA_035331205.1 Burkholderiaceae bacterium | reverse complement strand
AACTCGCGGTGCGCCTGAAGGACGCCGAGATCCTGGTGCTGATCCGCGAACGCACGCATTTTCCGCGCGCCCTGCTGGAAAAGCTGCCGCGCCTGCGACTGATCGCGCAGACCGGTCGCGTGGGTGCGCACATCGATGTCGAAGCCTGCACGAAGCTGGGCATCGCGGTGGCCGAGGGCGCGGGCTCACCCATTGCGCCGGCCGAGCTGACCTGGGCGCTGATCATGGCGGCGATGCGCCGACTGCCGCAGTACATCGGCAACCTCAAGCACGGGGCTTGGCAGCAGTCCGGCCTGAAGGCCGGCTCGATGCCGCCGAACTTCGGACTGGGCATGCTGCTGCGCGGCAAGACCCTGGGCATCTGGGGCTACGGGCGCATCGGCCAGCTGGTGGCCGGCTACGGCCGCGCCTTTGGAATGGACGTGCGCATCTGGGGCCGCGAGGCTTCGCGCGCCCAGGCGGCGGCGGACGGCTATGCGGTGTTCGACAGCCGCGAGGCGCTGTTCGCCGAGTCCGACGTGCTCAGCGTGCACCTGCGCCTGGTGCCCGAGACCACCGGCCTGATCCTGGCCGAGGACCTGGCGCGCATGAAGCCCACCGCACTGTTCGTCAACACCTCGCGCGCCGAGCTGCTCAGCGACAACGTGCTGATCACCGCGCTGAACCGCGGCCGCCCCGGTCTGGCGGCGGTGGACGTGTTCGAGAGCGAGCCCATCCTGCAGGGTCACCCGCTGCTTCGGCTGGAGAACGCGGTGTGCACGCCGCACATCGGCTACGTCGAGCTGGACAACTACGAGCGGCTCTTCAGCTCGGCCTTCGACAACATCCTGGCCTACCTCGACGGCAAGCCGACGAACATCGTCAACCCGCAGGCGCTGCGCCTGATGGGGGTCTGAGGGCTTGAACGCCCCCTCCCCCGCCGGCGCTCGTCTGCCTGCGCCGCAGGAAGCCAATGCCCTGGCGGTGCGCGCCGCCCTGCTCTACGGCAACTTCGCGATCGGCTGCGGCGTCATGGTCGTGGCCGGCTCGCTCAACGACCTGGTGCGCTCGCTGGGAGTCTCGGTGGCCATGGGCGGGCAGCTCATCAGCGTCGGCGCGGCCTGCCTGTGCTTCGGCGCCCCGCTGCTGGCCGCCGCGGTGGCGGGTTGGGATCGCCGCCGGCTGCTCACCGCGGCGCTGCTGTGGTTCGCCCTCGGCCACGCGCTGTGCGCGCTGGCACCCAATTTCGCCCTGCTGATGCCGCTGCGCGCGGCGGCGGTGCTGGCCGCGGCGGTGTTCACGCCGCAGGCCGCCGCCGCGATCGGCCACATGACGCCGCCGAACCAGCGCGGCCGCGCGATCACGACGATCTTCCTCGGTTGGTCGCTGTCCTCGGTGCTGGGCATGCCGGTGCACGCCTACATCGGCGAGACCTTCGGCTGGCGCTGGGCCTACGCGCTGGTGGTGCTGCTGTCGCTCAGCAGCGCGGCCTGGGTCTGGCGGGTGATGCCCGATGGGGTCAAGCCCCCGGCCCTGTCGCTGGCGAGCTGGCGCGAGGTCTTCACCCACCCGGTGCTGATGGCCTTCGTCGCGGTCACCGCGCTGTTCAGCGCCGGCCAGTTCACGCTGTTTTCCTACCTGGCGCCCTTCTATCGCGAGGTGCTGCACGCCGATGCCGGCGGCATCAGTCTCCTGTTCATGGGCTTTGGGGCCTTCGGCGTGCTGGGCAACGTCTTTGTCACGCGGCACGTCGACCGGATCGGTCCGGCGCGCGCCAACGGCATCGCGGTGGCGCTGATGGCGCTGTCCATGCTCCTGTGGCCGCTGGGCGTGGCCGCCGGCTCGCTGGCGGTGATGCTCGCGGTCACCGCGCCCTGGGCGCTGGGCTGCTTCTCGGCCAACTCGGCCCAGCAGGCTCGGCTCAGCCACACCGCCCCTGCGCTGGCCCCGGCGCTGATGGCCCTGAACACCTCGGCCATCTACTTCGGCCAGGCTGCGGGGGCTGCCAGCGGAGGGCTGCTGCTCGGCGAGCGCGGCCCCGGCGCCTACGACGCGCTGCACTGGGTCGGCCTCGTCTGGCTGCTCGCGGCGCTGGCCTTGAGCGCCTGGGCCGAGCGCCGCATCGCCCGCGACCCCGACCATGTCTGACCCTGTTTCGCCGGCTCCGTCCCCCGTCGCACCCGCGGATGCCGAGCAGCCACGCGCCGCGCCGCGCTCGCCGGCCGAGCTGTTCTGGGCCTTCAACCGCCTGGCGCTGCAGGGCTTCGGCGGCGTGCTGCCGATCGCCCAGCGCGAGCTCGTGGAGCGCTGCGGCTGGATGACGCGCACGCAGTTCGTCGAGCTGCTGTCGATCGGCCAGGTGCTGCCCGGGCCGAACATCATCAACGTTGCGCTGATGTTCGGTGACCGCTTCTTCGGCTGGCGCGGCGCACTGGCCGCCTGCTCGGGCATGCTGCTGCTGCCGCTGCTGATCGTGCTGGCCGCCACCGTGTTCTACCAGCAGGTCGCCCACCTACCGGTGTTCGCCGGTGCGCTGCGCGGCATGGGCGCGGTGGCCGCCGGGCTGGTGATCGCCACCGGCGCCAAGCTGGTCGTCACGCTGAAGAGGCACCCGCTGGGCCGCGGCGTCGCACTGTGCTATGCCGGGCTGGCCGCGCTGCTGGTGGGCGGGCTGCGCTGGCCGATGGTCGGCGTGGTGCTCGGCCTGGGCACGTTGACGATGCTGCACGTGGCCTGGGTACTGCGGCAGAGGGCGCCGCAATGAGCGGGCTCGACGCCCTCTTCGATGCGGCGCGCTGGGCCGAACTGGCCGGCACGCATGGGCTGGATGCCGCCACGCTGGCGCAGATCTTCGGCCACTACCTGATCCTCTCGCTGCTGGCCGTGGGCGGCGCAATCACCACCGCGCCGGACATGCAGCGCTACCTCGTGCAGGAGCACGGCTGGCTCAGCGACGCGCAGTTCAGCGCCTCGATCGGCCTGGCGCAGGCCGCCCCGGGGCCGAACATCCTCTTCGTCGCGGTGCTGGGCTGGAACGTCGCGGGCCTGGCCGGCCTGCTGGCCACGATGGCCGGCATCATGCTGCCCAGCTCGGTGCTGGCACTGGCGGCCTCGCGCTGGCTGGCCACACGGCGCGAGACCTTCGCTGTGCGCGTCTTCACCGGCGGCCTGGCACCACTGACCATCGGCCTGCTCGGCGCCACCGGCTGGATCCTGGCGGCGCCGGTGCGGGGCAGCTGGGCCGCCTGGGTGCTGATGGTCGGCAGCGTCGTCGCAATGCTGCGCAGCAAGATCAGCCCGATGTGGCTGATCGGCCTGGGGGCTCTGGCCGGAGCGCTCGGTCTGACGTGAAACCCCCACGCTCAGATCGCTCGCGGCCCCCCGAGGGGGCTGTCAGCCCCTTCGGAACGGCCGGGCGGGGCTGACGACGTGAACGCGATCGCGGCCAAGCCGGCCACCGCCCAGAAGGCCAGCAGCGCCGGAAAGCCCCACTGCGGCGCGAACTGCAGCGCCACACCGCCGAGCGCCGGGGCGAGCAGGCCGCCCAGCGTGTAGGCCAGCACCAGCACCGCAGTGGCGCTCACCAGCCTGACACCCTGGTGCCGGTGGCCGATGTCGATCATCGCCACGGTGTAGAGCCCGCCGCCCGCGCCGCCCCAGAGCAGCGCGATCAGCCAGGCCAGGGCACCGAACTGGCCGACCCAGGGCAGCAGCAGCGTGGCGCCCAGGTTCAGCAGCGCGCAACCGAGCCAGACGGTGCGCCGCCCCCAGCGGTCCACCAGCTCGCCCACCGGCAGCATCATCGCCGCGCTGCCCAGCCCGCTGGCCGACACCAGCAGCGCCGCCAGCGCAGCGCCCAGCCCGATCGACAGCCCGTACAGCGGCAGCACGCTGGCCAGCCCGGCCTCGAAAAAGCCGCCCACCAGCCCCGCGGCCATCACCGCCGGCGTGGCACGCAGCGTGTCGACGATGCCGGCCAGCCCGAGGCGGGCGCCGTCGTCCGCCAGGTGGCTGTGCAGCGTCGGCACGCGCAGGCTCAGCAGCAGGGCCGTGCCCAGCAGCAGCTGGGCCAGCCCGCGGATCGTGCCTGCCTCGACCCCACCGGCACTGAGCGCGGCCAGCAGCGCCGGACCGACCACGAAGGTCAGCCCCACCATCGTCTCGAACAGGCCGACGATGCGGCCGCGCCGCTCGGGCGGTGCCAGCTCGGCCACCATCGCCTCGGCGACGATCCAGCGCAGCGCGCCAGCCACGCCCGCCGCGAGGTAGAGCAGCGCCCAGAGCAGCACGCGCTCGGTCAGCGCCATGGCCGCAAAGGCGACGAAGGGCAGCGCCGCCGCTGCCAGCAGCGCGCGGCGGGCGCCCAGGCGCCGCACCGCGGCGGCCGCAAAGGGCGTGGCCGCGGCCATGCCCAGCCACTGCGCGGCGGCGAACAGCCCCACCCAGGCGCTCTCGACGCCGCGCGCCTTGAGCGTGAGCAGAAGCAGCGGCCCGAGCATGAACAGGCCGGACAACTCCAGAAAGGTGGCGGCGAACAGCGCGACCAGGCCGCGCGTCGCCGCACGGCCGGCCGGCTGCGCCCCGCTCAACGCGGGCTCTCGAAGAAGACGTAGGCGGTCGAGTAGTCGCTGACCTCGAAGTACACCCGCTTCTCGCCGCTGTCCTGCTCGCCGTTGAGGTTCTCGTCGAGCACGCCGTAGCCGAAGCGGTAGGCGCGCGGCTGGTGGTCGTCGGTGCCGTAGGCGGTGCTCATCTTGTCGATCTTGATGAAGCGGCGCACCAGCTTGTCACCCGCATAGATCTCCAGCACGCCGTTGGTGCCGGTCCAATTCTGGATGCTGCGGCGGATCTCGTTCTGCTTTTCCTGCGTACAGCCGGCCAGGGTGGCCACCGACGCGGCGGTCAGCATCAGTGCGGCGGTGGTGAGCGCGCGGCGCAGGGGGGTCGACTTCGTCATGGAGAACGCTCCGGAATCAGAACAATGCGGTGGGTCAGCGGGGCTCAATCCTCGCGGGTGCCGAAGATGCGGTCGCCCGCATCGCCCAGGCCCGGGATGATGTAGCCGTCGGCGTTCAGGTGGCTGTCGATCGCCGCGGTCCAGCAGCGCACGTCGGGGTGCGCCTTCTCCAGCGCGGCGATGCCCTCGGGCGCGGCCACCATCACCAGGGCGCGCACATCGCGGCAGCCGCGGGCCTTGAGCATGTCGATCGTGGCGATCATCGAGCCGCCGGTGGCCAGCATCGGGTCCAGGATCAGCGCGGTGCGCTCGTCCAGGTGGCCGACGAAGCGGTCCACGTAGGGCTCGGGCTGCAGCGTTTCGTGGTTGCGCGCGACACCCACCACGCTCACCTTGGCGTTGGGGATCATGTCCAGCGCACCGTCGAGCATGCCCAGCCCGGCGCGCAGGATCGGCACCAACGTGACCTTGCGCCCGGCGATGCGCTCGACCGGGATTTCGCCGCACCAGCCCTGCACCGTCGCGGGCTCGAGCGGGAAGTCCGCGGTGGCCTCATAGACCAGCAGCCGCGCGATCTCGGCGGTCAGCTCGCGGAACTTCTTGGTCGAGCCCTCCTCGCGCAGGAGGCCGACCTTGTGGCGAATCAGCGGATGGGGGACGGCGAGGACGGGCATCGGGCACGGACCTGTGGCGTGGTGACGCCGTCAGTGTACCCAGCTGGCTGTGTGGTTTTCACGACCTGGCTTCCCGACCCGCTCATGCCTCGGCAGCGGGTTCGGCATCCTCGGCGGGCGCATCGTCCTCTGCCTCGGCCTCCGCCTCCGCCGCTGCGGCCGCCCGGCGCTGGCGCAGCGCCTCGTACAGGCACACCGCGGTGGCCACGGACACATTCAAGCTCTCCACCGCCCCGCTCATCGGGATGTGCACCAGCTGGTCGCAGGTCTGGCGGGTAAGCTGGCGCATGCCGTCGCCCTCGGCACCCAGCACCAGCGCCACCGGGCCGGTCAGGTCCACGTCGTAGATCGACACCTCGGCGTCGTCGCTCGCGCCGATCAGGCGGACGTCGCGCTCCTTGAGCTCGCCCATCGTGCGCGCCAGGTTGGGCACCATGAAGTAGGGCACCGTCTCGGCCGCGCCGCTGGCCACCTTGGCCACCGTGGCGTTGATGCCCGCGGCGTGCTTCTGCGGCGCGATCACCGCCTGCACCCCGGCGCCATCGGCCACGCGCAGGCAGGCACCCAGGTTGTGCGGGTCGGTCACACCGTCGAGCAGCAGCAGCAGTGGCACGCCGCCGGCGGCCTCCAGCTCTTCGAGCAGCTCGTCGATCGAATGGCGCTGCGGCAGCGGGTCCACCCGCGCGGCCACGCCCTGGTGGCGCGGCGAGCGCGCCAGCTTGCTCAGCCGGTTGTCGTCGCTCTCCACCAGCACTACGCCCGCCGCCCGGGCTCGCTCGATGAAGTGGCGCATGCGCGCATCGCGCCGGGCGGGGTCGAAGTGCAGCTCGCGCACGGTCTCGGGCGCGATCTTCAGTCGCACGGTCAGGGCATGAAAGCCGAACAGCAGGTTGGCAGGCATCGGGATCCGATCGGTACGCGAACAGCGAAACAGGAGAACAGGAAAATTGAAGACCCGCAGTGGCGCTGGGCACCAGGCGGCCGGGCTCAGGCCGGCTGCGCCACCGCGACGTCGGCCACGATGTGGCCGGCCTCCAGCCGCAGCTGCCGGTCACAGCGCGCAGCAATCGCCGGGTCGTGCGTCACCAGCACCAGCGTCGTGCCGGCTTCGCGGTTGAGATCGAACATCAGGCGCATCACCGCCTCGCCGGTGGCGTGGTCCAGGCTGCCGGTGGGCTCGTCGGCAAACAGCACCGACGGGCGCAGCACGAAGGCGCGCGCCAGCGCCACGCGCTGCTGCTCGCCGCCGGACAGCAGCCGCGGGTAGTGGCCCAGCCGCTCGCCCAGGCCCACGCGCTGGAGCATCTCGCCGGCCAGCCGTCGTGCGTCGCGCTCGCCCCGCAGCTCCAGCGGCAGCATCACGTTCTCCAGCGCGGTGAGGTGGCCCATGAGCTGGAAGCTCTGGAAGACGAAGCCCACGCGCTCACCGCGCAGCGCCGCGCGGGCGTCCTCGTCCAGGCTGAACAGATCCACCCCGGCCAGCAGCACCTGCCCCGCGCTGGGCACATCCAGCCCGGCGAGGATCGACAGCAGCGTGCTCTTGCCCGAGCCGGAGGCCCCCACGATCGCCACCGATTCCCGTTCGGCCAGCGCGAAATCGATCTCGTGCAGAATCGTCAGCACCCCGGTGGCGTCGCGGACCTGCTTGGTCACGCCCTTGACTTCGATGATGTTCCTGTTGCCCATGCGTCGGCAGCCCCACGGCTGCAGCCCTTTCGAAGAGCGGCACTGTAAACGGCGGCACTTTATCCTGCTCGGCGCCGCCGGCGCGGCGATCGCGCTCCAGGCCCCCTCCTCCCACGCCGCGGTGGCCGCCTCCGGCAGCGCGGCGGCCACCCGCCCGGGGGTCGCCAAACGCCGCCTGCTCGTGCTGGGCGACAGCCTCTCGGCCGAATACGGCCTCCGGCGCGGCAGCGGCTGGGTGGCCCTGGCCGAGCAGCGCCTGCGCAGCGAGCTGCCCGGCACCGAGGTCATCAACGCCAGCCTCAGTGGCGACACCACCTCCGGCGGCCGCGCCCGCTTGGGCACCCTGCTCGCCCAGCACCGGCCCAGCCACGTCGTCATCGAGCTCGGCGGCAATGACGCCCTGCGCGGCCTGCCGCTGGAAATGACCCGCGCCAACCTGATCGCGATGGTCCAGCAGGCCAAGGCCGCCGGCGCGCGGGTGATGATCATCGGCATGCAGGTGCCGCCCAACTACGGGCCCGGCTACACGCGCGACTTCCAGGCCCTGTTCGTCCAGGTCGCCAAGCAGGAATCCACCGCCCTGCTGCCCTTCCTGCTGGCCGGTGTGGCCGACGACGCCGACCCGCTGCGCTGGTTCCAGGCCGACCGCATCCACCCCAACGAGGCCGCGCACCCGCGCATCCTCGCCCACGTCTGGCCGGTGCTGCTGCCCTGGCTGAGGCAGACGGGGATGAAGGGCTGACCCGCTGGCTGGGCTGGTCTCGGCTCCTGTACCGGCCCCCCAGCCTGCACAGTGCCAACACAGTTTCCCCACTGTGTACATGGTCGACACATTGCGGTAACACCTACAGTGCGCTCCGCCGTGCAGTGATGGACTGCACGGTGCGCTGGAGTACAACCAGGCGCTGCTTGGATGGGTGAACGAGAGACAACGGGCGACCGACCACGATGAACAGCTCGCAACCGCTGGTGCGCTTCAAGGGCGTGCAGAAGACCTACGACGGCCTGAGTCTGGTCGTGCGTTCGCTGGACCTGGACATCCGGCGCGGCGAGTTCCTCTCGCTGCTGGGGCCCTCCGGCTCGGGCAAGACCACCTGCCTGATGATGCTGGCGGGGTTCGAGTCGCCCACCGCCGGCGAGATCCTGCTGGATGGGGCCCCCATCACCCGCACGCCGCCGCACCGGCGCAATTTCGGGATGGTGTTCCAGAACTACGCGCTGTTCCCGCACATGACGGTGGCGGACAACGTGGCCTACCCGCTGACGGTGCGCAAGGTGCCCAAGGCCGACATCGCCAGCCGCGTCGACAAGGCGCTGGGCATGGTGCAGCTGGT
>DAOLLE010000098.1:0-8656 GCA_035331205.1 Burkholderiaceae bacterium | reverse complement strand
GGCCACCCGGTCCGGGATGCGGCGCGAGGGCACCCGCCGGCTGGCCCCGGGGACCGAGTAGCCGGCCAGGAAAGGCGCCGCCCAGCTCGACCGTCGGCCCGCTCACCGAGGTGGCGATCGCCCCGTTGCGCAGCGCGCCCAGTGGTTGCAACCGCCCATCGGCCTCGCGTCGACGCACCGGCACCGTGACGTCGCCGAACACGCGCAGATCGCCGCCCGCGTTGACCCAGCCGGCGCGCACGCCGGCGCCGCGCAGCAGCCGCACCGCCTGATCCACCGCGTAGCCTTTGGCGATGCCGTCCAGCGTCAGGCGCACCGGGCGGTTCAGCCTCGCCCAGCCGACGCCCAGTTCCAGATCGTCGGCGTTGCCAATGGGTAGCGCCGCCGGGCCGCCGTGGTCGGGGAGCGCCCCCTGCGCCACCAGGCGCCCGCCCAGCGTGGGGTTGAAGCGGCCTTCGGACAGCTGCGCCAGCGCGCGGGCCAGCCGCAGCAGCCGCCCGGTGGCCGGCGAGATCGGTACACGCTGCCACGGGTGTCGGTTCAGTCGGGTCAGTTCGCTGTCCGGGTCCTGGAAGCTCCACAGCCGCTGAGCCTGCGCGACGGCGGCAAAGGCCCGTTCGATCGCGCGCTCGATAGTCAGCGCGCCGCCGGGCTGCGGGCCGTGCAGCGCGATCTCGACGTAGGTGCCGAGCAGCGGCCGCATTCGGCGCAGGGCATTGGTTGCTGGCGGTCGTGGCGAGGTGTCCGGGTCGTCAAAGGCTTGGGCAGGCATGTCGAATCCAAACAACACAAATGAGAATGATTCGTATTATAGATATACTGCGAGCCACTCCTGACCCCGTCGACGATTCGCCGCCATGTTCACGACCTCCTCACCCCTGCACGATCAGCCTGCCCGGCGCCGGGCCGCGTTGCCCGCAATGCGACTGCGCGCAGGCGCTGCCAGGCTCGGTGCCACCCTGCTGTTGGCGCTGCTGAGCGCCTGTGGCGGCGGAGGCTCATCGTCGGACAGCGGCAGCGGCAGCGGCACGGGAAGTGGCACGGGCAGCACACTGACCGCCCAGGCCGCCCTGGGCGAGAAGATCTTTGCCGACACCTCCCTGTCTGCCTCGGGCCGACAGTCCTGTGCCAGCTGCCACAGCGCCAGCGCCGGCCACGCGCAGGACAACGCACTGGCGGCGCAGCTCGGCGGAGCCGACCTGACGCTGCAGGGCGGGCGCGTGTCGCCCTCGATCCGCTACCTCGCCAGCAACCGGGCTTTCGCCATCGCCGCCGATGGCACGCCCAGCGGTGGCTTCTTCTGGGACGGCCGGGCGGCGTCGCTGGCCGACCAGGCCGGTGGCCCCTTCCTGAACCCGGTCGAGATGGCGATGCCCAGCAAGGCCGCGGTGGTGGCCAAGCTGGTGCAAAGCAGCTACGCGGCCGAGTTCCAGCGCGTCTACGGCGCCGACATCTTCGAGCGGCCCGATGACGCCTACGAGCGCATCAAGCTCTCGCTGCAGCGCTACCAGCTCGAGGACGCGGCGTTCCAGCCTTACACCAGCAAGTACGACGAGTTCCTGCGCGGGCGCAGCAGCCTGAGCGACGCCGAGCTGCGCGGCCTGGCGCTGTTCAACAGCCCGAGCAAGGGCAACTGCGCGGCCTGCCACCCCTCGGCCAAGGGCTCGGACGGCAGCCTGCCGCTGTTCACCGACTTCAGCTACGACAACCTCGGCGTGCCGCGCAACACCGAACTGGCCGCCAACGCCGATGCCAGCACCTACGACCTGGGACTGTGCGCCCGCTCCACCGGGGACCTGACCGGCCGCACCGACCTCTGCGGGGCCTTCAAGGTGCCTTCGCTGCGCAACGTGGCGCTGCGCAAGGCGCTGTTCCACAACGGCCGATTCAAGACGCTCAAGGAGGCGCTGACCTTCTACGTCCAGCGCGACCTCTACCCCGAGAAGTTCTATTCGCTCAACGCCGACGGCAGCATGAACCGCTACGACGACCTGCCCGCCGCCTACAAGGCCAACGTCAACACCAGCGAGGCGCCCTACAACCGCCGCGCCGGCGAGGCCCCGGCCCTCAGCGACAGCGAGATCGACGACGTGATCGCCTTCCTGTCCACGCTGACCGACGGCTGGGCGCGCTGAGCCGTCCACCGCCAGGACCGGCCGGCCCCGGACCGCCCGCGGACCGCACCGATCCGCACGCATCCCATCCCAACCCGTGATCCCGATCATGACCGCTTCCACTCCCGCCCTTCCGATCGCCCAAGCCCGCCGAGTCGGGCGAGTCCCGCGTCTGCCCGCCGCGGCGCTGCTGATGGCCGCCGCTGCCGCGTTGCCGCTGGCCGCCGAGGCCCAGGCCGCGCCCGTCGACGAGGCCATGCTGCGCCAGCGCCTGGACCAGCAGGCCGCCGAGCTGCAGCGCCTGAAGGCCGACCTCGATGCCGTCAAGCAGCGCCAGGCCGCGGCACCTGCCGCTGCGGCCGCAGCCAGCGGTGAGCCCGCCACCGTGCTGACCAGCTACGGCGAGCTGAACTTGAACCGCCCGCGCAAGTCCGCCGACAGCCAGGCCGACCTGCGTCGGCTGGTCTTCGGCTTCCAGCACCGCTTCGACGCCCGCACCCGCGTGGTCACCGAGGTGGAGGTCGAGCACGCGGTGGCCTCGGCCAGCGACAGCGGCGAAGTCGCGGTCGAGCAGGCCTACGTTGAGCGCCAGCTCACGCCGGATTGGTCGCTGCGCGGCGGCCTCTTCCTGGTGCCGCTGGGCCTGCTCAATGAGAGCCACGAGCCACCGGCGTTCTACGGCGTGGAGCGTAACTTCGTCGAGACCGCGATCATCCCGACCACCTGGCGCGAAGGCGGCCTGATGCTCGGCGGTTCGCTCGGCGATGGCGTGGCGGTGCAGTTCGGTCTGTCCACCGGCTTTGACCTGAGCAAGTGGGACGCCACCAGCACCGAGGGCAGCGAGTCCCCGCTGGGCTCGATCCACCAGGAGATGCAGTTGGCGCACGCGCGCGACCTGTCGGTCTTCGCCGCGGCCAACTGGCGCGGGGTGCCGGGCCTGACGGTCGGTGGCGGACTCTTCACCGGCGGCGCAAGCCAGGGGCAGACCACGACCAAGGCGCGCGTCACGTTGTGGGAGGCGCACGCGCGCTGGCAGCCGGGCGCCTGGGACCTGTCGGCGCTCTACGCCCACGGCAGCATCAGCCACACCGCCGAGCTGAATGCGCCGCTGGTCGGCAGCACGACGCTGATCCCCGCGGCCTTCGACGGCGGCTACCTGCAGGCGGCCTACAAGGCCTGGAGCCGCGAGGACCAGAGCCTGTCGCCCTTCCTGCGCTGGGAGCGCTACAACACCGCCAAGCGCTACGCCGAGCTGGGCGCCGGGCTGACGCCCACGGCCGCGAGCGCCGAGCGCGTGCTCACCCTGGGCGTGAACTGGCAGGTGGCCAGCGGCGTGGTGGTCAAGGCCGACGTGCAGCGCTTTGGCTCCAGCCGCGACAAGGACCGCCTTGACCTCGGCCTGGGCTGGGCCTTCTGATGCGCGCGCCCAGCCTGCTGCCCCTGGGCGCGGTCGGCGCGCTGACGCTGCTGGCCACGGCGCCGACCCGTGTCTTCGCGGTGGACTACCAGAGCGCCGAGCAGGCGATGCACAGCCTCTTTCCCGAGGCCGAGCGCTTCGAGAAGCTCGACATCGCCCTCGATGCCGCGCAGATGAAGAAGCTCGACGAGGCCGGGGTGCGCGCCCGCAGCGCGCGCTGGCAGCTCCACCAGGCCCGCCGCGGCGACGCGGTGCTTGGCCAGGTGATCGTCGACGAGGTGATCGGCAAGTTCGAGCTGATCACCTACGCGGTGGGCTTCGGCAGCGACGGAGCGGTCAAGCAGGTCGAGATCCTGTCCTACCGCGAAAGCCACGGCAGCGAGATCCGCCTGCCCGCCTGGCGGCGCCAGTTCGCCGGCAAGAAGGCCAGCGACCCGGTGGAGCTGGGCCAGGACATCTCGAACATCAGCGGCGCCACGCTGAGCTGCCGCCACGTCACCGAGGGCGTCAAGCGCCTGACGCGGCTGGTGGCGCTGCTGCGCAGCGAGGGGCGCTCGCGCTGAGGCAGGCACGGGGCTGTGTCGCTCGAGCGACTCGCCTTCGATGTGCGGCCCCGAATCGCCCCGCTGGCACCAGGTGCCGGCAGGGGGTGGCGCAGGGCTTCAGCCGAACACCCGGTCCTTGTGGAGATTCGAAGCAACACTGCGCGCCGACTTGCCCGCGCAGCGGCTGGGCTCCTGGCCGGATGCGGGCCTGGACAGCGCGCGCTGCGCCAGGCGCTGCACCTGGCTGTGCAGCGAGCGGCGGAAATCGGCGGGCGCACTATCGGGCATGCCGATGCGGCCGAGGCGCATGAGATCGGTGGGGCACTGGTTGAGCCGGGACTCGGTGCTCAGGGCGTAGAGGAAGCCGACGCTGCGCGCCTGTTCGACCACCGCCTGGCTCATGCGCCCGCCGGGGTAGACGAAGCCCGGCACTGGTTGGTCGAGCAGCGCTTCGAGGTAACGGCGCGACTCGTTCATCTCGTGGAGCACCTCGTCGGCCGACTGCAGCGCCAGGTTCGGGTGATCCACCGTGTGGGCCCCGATTTCGACCCCGCCTCGTGCCACCAGTTCGCGCAGCTGGGTCGGTGAGAGCCGCGCCGCCTGGGGGCCGATGTCAGCGGCCACGCCCGGAATGAGCAGGGCTTCGAGGCGGGCGACGCAGGCCATCACCCCCTCGATCGGCAGGCACCACAGCGCATCGAGCAGCTGCGTCAGCGTGGTGCGCCGATCCTTCGGCGCGAGCGACAGGGCTTCGGTACCGAGGGCCGCCGGGAAGGGCTGCGTGTGGTCCAGGTCCCTCGGGTCGAGTTGCCGACGCTCGGTCACCGCCACCGCGCGGATGACCCGGTCCCACCAGAAGGCGCGGCCCGAATCGATCTCGCCGGTCGTGACGTACAGGCTCCACGGCAGGCCGTGGCGTTCGAGGGCCGGTGCGGCAACCTGCAGGTTGTCCAGGTAGCCGTCGTCGAAGGTGATCGACACGGTGCCTGGCGCCAGCGTTTCACCGCGGGCCAGGCGCTGCACCACGTCCTGCACCGGCAGCACCGTGAAGTGGCGCCGCAGGTAATCCAGCTGCTGCTCGAAGTGCCGCAGCTGAACACACATGCCCAGGTCGTAGGGATCGTCGCGCACGTCGCGGATCACGCGGTGGTACATCAGGATGGTCCACACCGACGTGTCGTGCCGCAGCCGCTCGATCGACCGATCGAAGACCCCGACCGCGTCGAGCAGCGGCGAGCCGACCTGCTTGACCAACTTCTTCAACAGAAACGAGCCTGATCCGTGGTGCATCCCCACTCCAGCGGTTGCAGCTCGCCAGGACGAGCAGTCATTCACGAAAGGCTGCATCGTCGCGGTGAATCACCTCGTTTCGAGGGGGTGATTCATGAAATGGGACTTTTTCCCGTGATGAGCCGCACTGATACCGCGCTTTCGCACCTCCCACCTCCCTCTCGGTCATCCCGCCAGGGAGAGGCCAGCCGATGGTACGTGCCTTAAGTCGCACTTAAGCAGGGCCCCCCTCGATTCCGGGGGCGTCTGGGCTGAGGCCTGTCTCTGCGGGGCCAAGTCCGAGTCGGGGCGGCAGGTGGCGGCCTTCAGGATCGGCCGCGGGCGGTGTGGCTCGTGGCCGTCGCAGACGCCGTCGTGTCGGCGGTGTCGCGCATCGGGCGTTCAGGCTGCCGGGACGAGGGCGCGCCGCGCCATCCACCGCGCTGTGGCGTAGCTCGACGCGATCACCGCGACGACCACCGCGCCGAAGGCCAACTCCTTGCCATCGCTCCAGGCGCCGACGCGTGCGGAGAGCAGCCTGGCGATGCCGAAGGCACCCACCAGCAGGCTGACGCTGGACACCGCCAGGCTCATCACCCGTGAGGCCAGCGCAGCGATCTCGTCGGCACGGGCGATCAGCCGGGCGATCCACCAGCCGTTGATCGCATCGGTCAGCAGCATGCCCAGCACGAACAGACCGCCGAGTGTCAGTGCGTGGGCCACGCCGCCGAACTGCGTGGCGGTGACCGCGAAGAGCGCCGACTGGCTGACGGTGTCGAAGGAGAGGGCGAACAGCGCACCCACCACCGCCACCGCGGTCGGCCCCTCGCCGGGTGTCAGGCGCCCGAGCAGCCGGCCCTTGAGCCCCACCAGTCCAACGACGCTGCCGGCCGGCGCGGCCAGGACGGCGTGCAGGTTGACCACGCCCAGCGTCAGCAGGAAGGCGATCGAGACCCAGGCGCCGAAGAGGTCGATCCACTGCGGCGGCGTCCAGCGCTCGCTGATGGCGCCCACCGCCAGCGCGATGCCCATCACCACCACACCGTGGCCCAGTGAAAACAGTGCGCCGCAGTACCGCGCATGGGCCCGCCGGTGGCGACTGGCCAGGCGGGTGAAGCCGTCGATTGTGGCCAAGTGGTCGGCATCGAAGCCGTGGCGCATGCCCAGCAGCAGCACCAGGCTGCACAGCGTGGCCCAGTCGGACGGGAGATCGTGCATGGTGGGCTCAGTGTAGGAAGAGTTTTGGATCCTTCATACACGAAACGTGCCAATGTGCACGGCGCGCGACGCCTGGGCCCGGTTGTGGTGCAGCAACTCGGGCGCCGCGGGTAATTCCCTGGTCAGCGGCCGTCCGCTGGCGGGAGCAAAACGTCAGCGCCAATGCCGGCGCAGGCGCGGCGAAAAAAAACCCGGTGGGGACACCACCGGGTTGGAAGGTACCTGGAAAGAATCTTTCGAGAGGTACCGAGGAGACAACCAGTCACGCAATCAGGACATCGGGGAAGTTCCCTGACCATCCCGCCTCGCGTTCCCTTGTGATCGGGGCGGGTGCGGAAAGTTCAAGGCCCGATGGCGAGGACCGTGCGATTTTTCCCGTCCTGATGCGTCGATTCGTTCGTCGTTCGACCGATCTCGAAGGATCAGGCGGCGGTGCGGCGGGCCTTCGGCGCAGCGGCGGTCGCGGCCGTGGCGGCTTGCGTGGCGCTTTGGCTGATCGACTCGAAGTTGGCTTCAGCGACGCTGACAGCCTGCTTGGCGGCCTTCTGCACGCTTTCGACGGCGTTGTTGGCAGCGGTCATGGCCGACTTGATCAGCGCGGCGGCGTTCTCGGTGCCGGCCGGGGCGTTCTTGATCGCGGTGTCGACCAGCGTGGCGACCTTCTGCTGAGCGGTGGCGAACTGGGCTTCCAGCAGCTTGGCGACTTCGGCCTGGGTGGTGGAGGTGATTTCGTACACCTGGCGGCCGTAGGCGGAAGCCTTCTCGGCGGCCGGTTGCAGGTAGGCCGATTGCAGGGCCAGGACTTCCTGGGCGTCCTTGGCAGCCAGCAGGGCCTTGGCTTGCTCAGCGGAGTCGGCCATCGTGGCGCGAGCGGCTTGCAGGTTCAGTTCGACCAGCTTCTCGACGCCTTCGAAAGCCTTCTGGCTCAGCTCGACGATGGTTTCGAGGTTGGCCTTGCCGGCGGCGACGAATTGCTCGGGCGTGGTGTTCATGACGGGCTCCGGTGAATGGGTTGATTGCGGGCAGTGATGTTGCACTGCAGCATGGATCGAAGTATAGGAGCCCTGGATCCGATTTCAAGCTCACTTGCTGCATTGCAGCAATGATTAGAGAACAAACCCTAGTAAGTCACATTCGTGACAGGCGGGCGCAGTGCTGGCGCGCCCTGGCCGACGGGTGCGGCGTCAGCCGTGATTGCTGCGCTGCAGCGCTTCGCCCAGCTCGACGCGCAGGCGGCGCAGCGCGGCCAGCTCGGCGTCGGGCGCCTGCAGGGCCGACCAGAGCAGGGCGACGAGCTGCTCGGCGACGCGGTCGATGTCCACCGCGCGACCGCTGTCGCTCTGGCCCACCACCTCCCAGAGGATGTGCTCCATCGGTCCGAGCACCATCGTGCGCAGCAGGCGCAGCGGCACGTCGCGGCGGATCTCGCCCGCTGCCTGGCCACGCGCGAGCAGGTCCATCAGTGGGGCGGTGTAGCGCCGCTGCAGCGGCAGGAAGCTCTCGCCCAGCTCCTGGCCCTTCGAGCGCCCCTCCGACAGCACCAGCGCGCACAGCCCGGTGCCCTGAATCAGGAACAGCCGCAGGTGCGTGCGCACCAGGTAATGCAGCTGCGCGCGGATCGGCTGGTCGCGCGGCAGGCCCTGCTCGGTGGCCGCGATGATCTCGTCGTACCAGTCGCCGATCACCCGCAGGCAGAGTTCGCGCTTGCCGCGGAAGTAGGTGAAGACGGTGGCTTCCGAGATGCCCAGGCGCTGCGCGATCTCGGTGGTGGTGGCGCGCTCGTAGCCCTTCTCGGCGAAGACCTCGCGGCCGACGCGCAGCAGGTCGCGGATGCGCTGCTCGGACTTGGCGCTGGCCGGGCTGCGGCGCTGCGGCGATCGGGCCGGGCCGCCGGCGTCGTCGGGGGGGAGGGCGGTGCGGGTGCTCATGGGCGGCATTGTCCGGCAGCGGAAGGGTCGGCAGGCCCTGAAAGATGAGTATTGCTCAATTCTTGATGTCTTCGCGCAGGCTGCAACCCGGGTTCACCCTCGGTGCAAAGCAATCGACATGGTGCAGAATGAAAATGAGTAAAGCTCAACAAGTATCGGAAAGGC